>JBEIFE010000014.1:0-13379 GCA_040382575.1 Candidatus Sericytochromatia bacterium | reverse complement strand
GGCGGAGAGCAGGTGGAGATCCACCCGACGGCGTCGCTTCCTCGAGGTGCAGTGACACGCGCAGGTGATGGATGTCCGCGGCGCTCCAGGGGGAGATGGCGACCTGGGTCCGTCGATTCCCCGCCTCGAGGCGGGAGACGAGCTGGATCGTGACCGTATCGCCGGCCGGAGAGACCGTCGGAGCGGTCGCGAGCGAGCAGCAGGCGAGTACGCTGACCGCGGGAAAGACGAGACGCAAGTTCGCCACGCAGGCCTTCTCCTTCCGGATTCCGGTCTCAGAGTTCGAGGTCGAGCTCGCCGGCATCATCATCGTCCTGCACGTTCACGAACGTTTTCGCGATCGCCAGGACACTCCCCGTCGCATCGAGTGCCCGGGCCTGGATGGCGTAGTTTGAATAGGGTGCCAGGAAATCCAGTTCGAGGGTTCCCTCGAAGCGTGAGAGCACCAGGGGGGTGGCAAGCTGTTCCACGGCCGCTCCCCCGGCGAGCAGTTGAACGGAGATCTCGACCCGGTCGAACGCGAGGGAGAGGTTGCGTCGGACCAGCTTCACCCGGCCAGAACCCGCAAACGCCTTGCTGACGAAATACAGCCGCATCACGGGATCCACCAGATTGATCCGGTCATCCCGCTCGACGTTGAAGTTGAGCAGGGTGTTTCCGGTCAGGGGAGTTCCATTCATATTGAAGGCCTGGGCCTCGAGCTGGTAGCTCTTCTCGTGACGGAGGTTCCCCACGCGCAGGGGCATCCGTTGCGCGACCTGAGCCCGGGGAATCGTGAGGGACACGGAGGCTTCGGTCGGAAGACTGGTGGGTAGCCCGGTGAGGGTCGAAATCGGACGATACCCCACTCCCGTGACCAGGATACGGGGGACCACCGTCACGTACTCGATGTCCTCGACGGCCCAGGGACGCCTGACGGCCTGAGTTGTTCTCGGTGGTGCCAGATCGAAGGAAAGGCTCAGCGAGGGACCCGTCAGGATGCGCTCCCGCCCGAGGTCCGTGATCCCACCGGGCAAGATCAGCACGGAAGCCGAGGCCTGGCCATCGAAGGTCCGGTCCCTGAGCTGGACGGGCAGGGCGAGGAGGCCTGGCCGGTCGTCCCGGGCCACATGGAGGTCGATCGACGAGGAGGCATCGATGCTGAGGATGTCCGCCAGATCACGTCCCGCGCGCGAGAAAGCGCGCCCCGTCACCCGGTAGGTCGTGTCCGGGCGCAAACCCGTGATCGGGATGTCCGCGAGCATCGCAGGCCCCGTGAGGTCCTGTTCCAGGATGGGCACCCCGCCCCCGCCCGAGGACGGCGTGACCGTCACCACGAGGTGCTCGACATCGGCCCGGGAGTAGGGAGAGACCAGAGCCTGGGTCCGGAGCGCGCCGTTGCGGAAGACGGCGCGCAATCGGACGTTCAAGGTCGGCTGCTCGGGCGCGGCCGGACCTCCATCGAGGGCCGGCAGAGAGCCCACCGGGATGTAGAGACACCCCGTGAGCCCCACCAGCAGCCCCGCCCGGACCATCTGATTCCGCAAGCGTGTCAGGAGGCGTTCCACGAAGGCGTTCTCCTCACCTGTCGGAAGGAGGTCAACCCGCAGTCGCGACCGCCAGGCCCATCTTCGCGCGCAGGTTCTCGTCCAGCTTCGCGAGGAACTGGTTGGTCGTGAGCCAGGGTTGGTCGGGACCGATCAGAATGGCCAGATCCTTCGTCATGTAGCCGGCCTCGACGGTCTCGACGCAGACCTCTTCGAGGGCCGTGGCGAAGCGCGCGACCTCGGGGGTGGCATCGAACTGGGCC
The DNA here is from genome assembly GCA_040382575.1 of Candidatus Sericytochromatia bacterium. GTDB lineage: Bacteria > Cyanobacteriota > Sericytochromatia > S15B-MN24 > UBA4093 > JAYKJE01. The sequence continues at coordinate 11,590 of JBEIFE010000014.1, read as the reverse complement.
CGGTACAGCAGGCCGCGGGTCCAGGCGAAGATCGACGCGATGGGATTCGTCGAGGTCTCCTTGCCCTTCTGGTGCTCGCGGTAGTGGCGCGTCACCGTGCCATGGGCTGCCTCGGCCTCGACGGTCTTGCCATCCGGGCTCAGGAGCACGGAAGTCATGAGGCCCAGTGAACCGAAGCCCTGCGCGACGGTGTCGGACTGCACGTCACCGTCGTAGTTCTTGCATGCCCACACGAACCCACCCGACCACTTGAGGGCCGCGGCGACCATGTCGTCGATGAGGCGATGCTCGTAGGTGATCCCGAGTTCGGCGAACGTGTCCTTGAAATCGGCGTCGAAGACTTCCTGGAAGAGGTCCTTGAATCGCCCGTCATACGCCTTGAGGATCGTGTTCTTCGTCGAGAGGTACACGGGCCAGCGCTTGGCGATACCGTAGTTGAAGCAGGCGCGCGCGAAGCCGCGGATCGAGTCGTCGAGGTTGTACATGCCAAGGGCCACGCCACCGCCCTTGAACGCGAAAACCTCGCGTTCGATGACCTGCCCGTCCGCGCCCTCGAACTTGAGCGTCAGCTTGCCAGCCCCTGGCACGACGAAATCCGTCGCGCGGTACTGGTCACCGAAGGCGTGACGGCCGATCACGATGGGCTGGGTCCAGCCGGGTACCAGACGCGGCACGTTGGCGCAGATGATGGGCTCACGGAAGACCGTACCGTCGAGGATATTGCGGATGGTCCCGTTGGGGGACTTCCACATCTTCTTGAGGTTGAATTCCTTGACGCGCGCCTCGTCCGGCGTGATGGTGGCGCACTTCACGCCGACGCCGAATTCCTTGATCGCGTTCGCAGCATCGATCGTGACCTGGTCGTCCGTCGCATCGCGATTCTCGATACCCAGGTCGAAGTACTTGAGGTCGATGTCGAGATACGGCAGGATGAGGCGGTCCTTGATGAACTGCCAGATGATCCGGGTCATCTCGTCGCCATCGAGTTCGACGATCGGATTCACAACCTTGATCTTGCTCACGTGGGTCTCCTCGCTCGCGTGCGGTTTCCGGATGTGCATCCTAGCACGCATCGCGTAAAATCGTCCGCGACCCCCGTCGGCGGCTAGCCTCTACCGGAGAACAAGTTTGCGCCCGGTTCTCCTCTCGACCTTCACCACGCTCCTGGTGGCCCTTACGGGGCCTGTACCGGCGCGTGCCGCATATTCCGCTTCAGGGCGGCCCCCAGGACCGCCCCTGAGGCGGCTTCACCCTCCCGTACTCGATGCCGCCACGGGCGAGCTCCGGGTACGCTTCGAGGGACTGCCGCCCGTGTACCGCGTGACGCGCCTCGCGCCACCGCGCAGATTCGTCATCGATTTCGACCGTGCCGCTCTCATCAGGCCAGCCGCTGGGCTGGTCCCGGGACGCAACCGCTGGCTCCGCTCCTGGAGCCTCCAGCATGCTCCGGATGGCCATGCGCAGCTCGTGGTAGTGCTCACGACCCTGGCCCCACAGCACTTGCTCTCGGCCCGTCGTGGGCGTGAACTCGTGCTGGAGGGCACGCTGTTCGTGCCTCCTTCTCCCCGAGCGGTGCCCGCATCGCGGCCGGAACCCCGTGGTAACCCGCGCGCGATTCCGCGCCCGGTCAAGCCCGTCGTGCCCCCGCCGGACTCAACACCGATTCGGGAGATGCGTTCCGCGCCCGTCGAGAAGCCGGCCCCCTCGCCGGAGCCATCCGCCACTCCCGAGTCGAGCGTCACGTCCGAGTCGGCTTCCACGCCCGAGCCGTTCATCACGCCCGAGCCGTCTCCCACGCCTGCTGCCGTCATCGAACTGGTTCCGGGCCTTGAACCCCCCGCCACAACTGGCCCGTTTACGAACCCCACGCCCGGACCCTCTGCCGCTCCGGTTCCCTGGGTTCCCGTCGAGTGGTCCGCTCCTCGGATCACGACCGAGCTTGCCTGGGTAGACGAGCACGTCGCCTTCGAGGCCCTGACCCTCAACGCCAGTGCCATCCCTCACCTCCAGATCGACTGGGCCCCCTCCTGGGTGGGCTGGAGACTGCCGATATCCATCGGGGCCCATTCGTACCAGTTCGCCAGCGTCGACTTTCCGGATATCTTCCACCGCCGGGATGTCGTGACGGGGGCGATCGCCCTGCTCCGACCGTTCGACCTCGGCCCGATGCAACTGGCCTCGGGTGTTGGCTGGGGAGGCTCCTGGACCCGGGTCACGAGCAATTCCGGTCCACCCGCTCTGCCAGCCGCGAGCCAATTCTGGTTCAGCCCGACTCTCGACCTCCGGGGCTGGAGCCTGCGCCAGGCTCTGGTCTGGCCGCTGTGGCCAGATCTCTCCCTGGGCCTCGATGTCGCCTGGACGCCTGTCGAGGACGTCACGGTGGGACTGGTCGGGGCCATGCCCCGCATGTCCGCGTGGCGGATCAGCCCGACGGTGACGTTCGGCCCCGGCCAGGTGCATCGCGTCGGTCTCTTCTGGGAGACGCACAGCGGGGGCGACTTCCCGACCGATTCCCTGGACGTGACGCAGGGCTTCCGGACCTCGCGTTTCGGTCTGACCACCTCGCTCGGTCTCGGGACGCTCGAAAGCCAGAGGTACACACGATGATCCTGACAAAGCAGGGTCGTGCAGGCCTGGCCTGGGTGCTGGCTGCTTGGCTGGTCATCGGGGCAGGTTCACCCCCCGGCCTGGCCGAGCCGGCAACCGGCTCGATCGAGCTGGATATCACCCGCTCCCAGGTGACGGGACCGGCTTGGACGTCCCTGCTGGCCTCGGCGATCGTGCCCGGCTCCGGACAGTGGCTCGAGGGGCGCCACGAGACGGCCTTGTGTCATGGCACGGCCGCCCTGGTCTCGTTGCTGATGGGGTTGTACGGGGCTGATCAGGCGGCCCGGACGACCGAGCCAACCACTGCTGGCCCCCACCTGCGGATGGCTGCCGCCTTCGCGCTCGCCGGGCTGGCGGTCTGGAGCCCGCTCGAACTGTGGAGGGCGTCGCACGGCTCGCCCCGGATGGATTCAGGCATGGATTCCCGTGAAGAAACCCCCGCTGCCAGGAGTGCAGAGGGGGTTCCACGGCCTGAAAACGGTGAGGGTAGCGTTCACTGAGCGGCCAGGCTGCTCCTCATCTTCTGAAGTTCTTGCTGGGCTGCTCTGAGCTGATCCAGGGCCGCACGGGCCTGATCCATGGGACTGCCCTGGCTGGCGGGCAGCGGCTGCGGGGGCTGAATGGCCCCGTTCAGAGAGCCCACCAGACCAGCGACCTGTTTCATCAGACCGGTCCCGGCCTCGGTGTGGGGCACCTGTTTGAGCTGGGCCCCCAGGTCTCTCAGGCCACCGAGCGCATCCTTCAGCTTCCCGATTGCACCCTCGGCGGCGGTCCGGGTCTCGGCAACGGTTTCCTGAACCGTTCCAGCTGAATTTGCTCCGCCGGGCACCTTGCCGAGGCCACTCATCAGACCCGAGAAGGCATTCAAGAAAGAAGCTGCGCCCGGTGCTGCCTTGCTCGCGAGGCCCAGGAGGGGTTGCAGAAAGCTCAGCGGACTGGTCTTACCACCACCGCCGAACAGGGAGCTCAGGGACAGGCCTGAACTGCCGCCACCGGCCTGGACCTTGTTCTGATCGTCCACGGGGGGCCGGGCTCTGCTGATGTTGGCAGCGAGCATCTCATCCCTGCCCACAGGTCTAGATGGCTTGGTGAGGGTGTTTGAGACCGTTCCATGCGCGGGATTGCTGGATAATGCACCGATGCTCATCTGATACACCCTTTCTCGGGGCAACGTTTGACCGCTGCAAGTGACTTACCGTGGAACTTATCCGGAAAATCCAGCCCTGTCTGGCCGTTAAAACAGATCTTTAAAGAAGATTTGCAGATCCTCGAATATCCAGAATTCATCCGTCTTCGGCCCGGGAAGCGTTTCGAACTGGGTCAGGGGAGGGGACCCGACAGAATTCCCCGCCGCCCGGAGGGCAGCGGGGGATGAGGGGGCCGAATCAAGACCTCATGAGGTTCATTGACCGGGGAGAGCGCCTTTCAACTCGGCAAGCTGCTGCTGCAACTCCTTGAGCTTGGCGAGCGAACCTTCCGCACTGGCCCGCGTCTGATCGAGGGTCTCGCCAGCAGGTGCTGGTTGGGGAGCCTGCGTCATGCCGGGGATCGAGCGCAGCATTCCCCCGACCTGTTCGAGCGCCGCCTGACCCTCGGCCGTACGCGGTATTTGACCGATCATGGCCTTGATATCCTTGAGACCACCGAGGACGTCTCTGGCCTGACCGATCGCATCCTGGGCGCCAGCCTTGGTTTCTTCCGGCGTTTCCTGGGCACCGCCTGCTTTCACGCCGCCGAATAGCTGGCTGATGCCCCCTACGAAACCCATGACACCGTCGACGATGGGGCCCGCTCCCGGGATGAAGGCCTTGGCCAGGCCCGCGAGCGCACCGAACATCTGTCCGATGCCACCTCCGCCACCACCAAACAGATTCCCCAGCGAGAACCCGGACGACTTGCCCTGAGGGGCGATCTGACTCGTGTCCGCCTTCTGCTCTGCACCGCCACCCCCGAAAACCTTGTCGAGGCCAGGCACGGCCGGTGCGATGGAGCTGATGGCGTTCGTGAGAGGATTCATTTTCAGTGCGGTATTGAACAGGTTGGATCCGATGCTATCCAGGAAACCCATGGCGTCACTCTCTCTCTTCGCACCGCATGTCATACGGTCCAGTCGCGGCATATCCATCCCTCTTATTCCTGGAATCGTGGGAGATCGAGATGATGTCAATGGGTTTTTAATGATCATTTCACGCCTGGTTACAGAACTGGGTTGCTGGTGTCCCCGGACAGGTCGCCACGTTCCGGAAGGTCAGGTTCAGGCGCGGTCCCACCGGGCGCAAGGTGCCCGGTACGGCGTGTTTCCAGCATCGCTGGGTCGGACCCTGCATGACGAGCAGGCTTCCGGAGGCAAGGAGGATCCTGACCGTCTCGAGATCCTTGCGGATGTCGTGCTTCAAGAGAAACGATCTGGTCGCCCCCAGGCTCACGGAGGCGATCTTGGGCGAGGGGCCGAGTTCCGGTTCGTCGTCGGCGTGCCAGCCCATCCGGTCCCGCCCATCGCGGTAAAGGTTGCAAAGCACGGAATTGAAGGGGCCGGTGATCGGCAAGAGCCTGTCCCGGATGCTCTCGAGTGGCGGTGTCCATGGCGCAGGTTCGTGGCGTGCGCCCGAGTAGGTGTAAGTGGCCCCGGGATCGCCGTGCCATGCGATGAGCCGGGGTTGAAGAATCTCTCGGCCGAACATCCGGATCGGTTCCTGGCACCAGGGAGTCGTGGCCACGAGGACCTCCAGCAGGCCTTGCGCCTCGTCGACGTCCAGAAACCGTTCGAAGAGCCAGATCTCGGCCTCGGGTAGATCAAGCGAAATGCCTGGTGCGCCCGGCACGGCAGGTCCCGGGGACACGGCTCCTCCTGATGGTTGCTTATCTTTCGTCATGGTCGGAAGCATACCCGGGTTCGGAGGCTCGTGCGGGTGGCATCACGATCAACGGAGCGTCTCCTGAGCTATCATCTTCCAGGGCCCGGTGCCCTGGTGTGACTTGCTCCCCGGTGTTTCGAAGAGGGCTCGATGCAGACGATGCGTGGTGCGTGGCGAGCAGGACTCGTCCTGAGTGCTTTCCTGGCAGCCTTTCCTGTTCCCGTGATCGCGAAGGCCGCCACTCCTGCAGCCCCACTGCCCGTGGCCATCGTCTGGCACCAGCACCAGCCGCGCTATGCCGTGAAGGATGGGGTCATCCAGGAGCCCTGGGTTCGCCTTCACGCCGCCAAGGACTACCTGGACATGGCATCGATCGCCCGTGATTATCCCGGCCTGAAACTCACGGTGAACCTCACGCCCGTGCTGCTCGACCAGGTCGAGGCCTACGGTCGCGGCGCCCACGATGCCGTCGAGTTGCCGGCCGAGCGATGCGCGCGGGGGCCCCTGTCGCAAGCCGACCTGGCGATCGCCGGAGAGCGCTTCCTGCAGGTGAGTGCCCCCATGCGCGCACGGTGGCCGCGACTGGGTGAGCTTGCCACCAAGCCCGTCGTGAGCTGGAACCGGGCGGAACAGCTCGATGCGGCCACCTGTTTCCATCTGGCATGGACCGATCCGGAAGCCCTCGCCCGGCCGCCCCTGGCCCGACTGGCGAGCCGAGGTCGCAGGTACTCGGCGGCCGACCTCCTGCTCGTGCTTGCCGAGCAGCGCCGCATGCTGGCCAGGCTCATTCCCCTGCATCGCGCCCTCGAGCAGGAAGGCCGCATCGAGATCAGCTCGACGCCCGCGTATCACCCGATCCTGCCCCTCCTCGCCGACACGGATCTCGCCCGCGAGGCCCTGCCGGCCTCGGCGATGCCCGTCCATCGCCTGCGTGAACCGGGTGACGCCCGCTGGCATGTCCAGGAGGCCGTCCGGACGCACAGGCGGCGATTCGGGCGCGCGCCCAGGGGGATGTGGCCCGGTGAGGGGTCCGTGGCCCAGGCCGTGGCGCCGTTCTTCCGCGAGGCCGGGGTGCGCTGGATCGCGACGGACGAGGAGGTGCTGGCGCGGTCCCTGGGCGCGACATTCCGCGAGGGTGAGACCTTGCTTGCGTCGGCGTTCTCGCCGCTCTACCGGGCCTACCAGGTCAAGGACGGTCCGCTGGTCTGCTTCCGCGATCGCAAGCTGTCGGATGACATCGGCTTCCGGTATGCCCGGATGCCGGGGGCCGAAGCTGCGGCCGACCTGCTGGGGCAGCTCAGGGGGATCGCTTCCCGGACGCATGACCCGGACCGGCTCGTCACGATCGTCCTCGACGGCGAGAATGCCTGGGAGAATTACCCGGATGATGGCAAGGCCTTCCTCCGGACCCTTTACCGCGGTCTCACGCACGATCCGTCCCTGGTGACGACCACCCCGTCGGAGTTCCTGGCGCATCACCGGGCGACGCCGTTGTCGCGCCTGTGGGCCGGTTCGTGGATCGGCGCCAGCTTCGCCACCTGGATCGGCGAGCCCGAAGAGAACCGGGCCTGGGACCTCCTCGCCGAGGCCCGTTCGGCCGTCTCGGCACATGCCCACCGCCACGGAGCCGGGAACCCCGCCCAGAAGGCCGCCATGCGGGCCCTGCACGCCGCCGAGGGCAGCGACTGGTTCTGGTGGTACGGTGCCGACCAGGATTCCGGCCGTGACGAGGTCTTCGACCGAGCGTATCGGGATCTGCTGGCGGAGAGTTACCGGGCGATCGGGGCAAGCATCCCATCCAGTGTCTCGGTGCCCATCGTCCAGCCCCGTATCTCTCCGGCCTTGCAACCTTCCGGGCCCGTCCATCCCGTGCTGGATGGACGCATCTCCGGTCATGAATGGCTTGGTGCTGCGGCTCACCGGGTTCCGGGGGGGGCCATGGCCTCGGCGGATCGTACGCTCGATACCGTGCTTGCCGGGGTGGATCGATCGGGCCTTCATGTCGCGATCGCCCATCCGCCTGCCGGGAAAGCCCTGAACCTGCGCGTGGACCGTCCCTTCCGCGAGGGGAAACGACGCCGAAGCTGGCTGATCACGCCGGATGGTCAGATCGCGGGCCCCGCTGCGAATCCGGCCACAGGGTCTTCAGAGGGCGTGCTCCGGGCGGTCCGTGGTGACGAGGCCATCGAGCTCACGGTGCCCTGGTCGGCCCTTGATCCGCGCGATGGCGAGGACCTCGAGGTCTCGCTCGGATCAGACGGTCATCAGGTTCCGACGGCACCTTTCCGGGTGCGCGTCCCCGTGCTTCCCCTCTCTCCGCTGACGCGGATCGTGGATTCGAACCCGCTCGAGGTCGTGTTGCCACCTCCGGGCGGCGTGTATGACCGGAGCGTGCTCGATCTGGAGGCCCTCGAGATTGCCGAGGATGCACAGGACTGGGTCTTCACGTGGTCGGTAGGCCAGGTGCGGGACCCGTGGCATGCCCCGAATGGGCTCTCTCTGGTGACGCTCGAGGCCTACGTCGGCTTCCAGCCGACGGGGGCGCCGGGCACGAGCTGGAGCCTCTTGCCGGGTCGGAATGCCCGGGTCGAGGTGCCATGGGATGTCGTGCTCGTCGTCGAGGGCTGGGAATCCGGCCTGTTTCGCCGGGACGGAACCCGTCTGGCCGAGGTCCGGGTGGTGGTAGATCCCGGTTCCGGTCTCGTGCGGGCTCGCCTGCCCAGGACGATGCTGCCCGGACATCCTGCCGGCTGGCATGTCCTGGGAACCCTCCTCGCCCAGGACGGCTTCTCGCTGGGCCGCGTGCGTCCGGTGCGAAGCCTTCCCGATGCGGATCATCCGGGGCCCGGCCCCCTCGGTGGGAGCTGTTCGGTCCTCGACCTCGTCTCGTCACCCGGCTGGCAAGCACGTGCCGACGAGGAGCGGCTCCCGGTGAGCGTTCCGTGAACGAGGGCTGCGACAGCCACGGTGCGGGATGAATCGAATCAGGTGGGTAGATCGCCAGAAGAGATTCCGCATCGAGGAGGAGACCATGACCCGTATTTCGCTGCGAAACTCGAGCAAGATCGCGCTCGCCCTGTCCGTTGCCGCGCTCGGTGCATGCACCGTCCTTCCCCCCCAGGCGCTCCGGGCCCCGGGACAGGACTCCCCGCTGGCATTTCCCGACCCCGGCTCGAAGGCGTCCCCCGTCACGAAACCTTCCCTGGTCTCCAATCAGGCCGGTGCCCTCACGGGTGTGGTCTCGCGTCCGGACGTCTCCCTCATCTCCAACAACTCGGGGGCGCTCATCGCCAATCAGGCCGGTTCGCTCATCGACGTGGGTACGGGGGTCTTTCTCACGGACCCCGGTACGGGCGTCTTCTGGCGCGCTCCCTTCCGGTTGGCGGCGGCCGGTCCGTCCATCCGGACCGCTGACTCGCTCGGTCAGACGCCACTTGCCGGTGCCCGGGTCGAGGTCTTCGTGACCCGCGAGGCGGATGGTCAGGCGATCAAGGTCGCCGAGACCTTCACGGACGTGGCTGGCCGGTACAGCGTCTCCCTGCCCGCCTCGTCGAGCGGCGCGGTACTGGTCGAGGTCCCGTTCCAGGCAGCCAGCACGGACGTCACGTTCTCGGCGCTGGCCAGCCTTCCGGCGACCGGTGCTGTAGAGGTCCCCGTCGATGCCGTGACGACCCTGGTGGTGGAGGGGCTCGCCGGCGGAAACCGCGCCACCCTCGGTGGACAGGCCCTCGCGAACGCCGCCATCCTGCCGTTCGTCAGGAATGTCGCCACCGCGCTACGATCGGCGCTCACGCCGGACGATTTTCCTTACATGGGGCGAAGCGGGCGCGATCTCCGGAATTTCCTGGCCCAGCGCCTCGAGGATACACCGGTGCTCGGGGGGGGCGCGGGTGCTGTCATTGAGTTCATCCGGCGACAGGCCGATGGCTTCGAGGTGGAGACGGTGTTCCGGAAAGCCGACCTGTTTCCGGAGGCCCTATCCAGCCCGGCCGTGTTCCCCATCGCCGACCTGGCCGGCCATTTCGAAATCTCGCCTGACGGCGATTTGCTGATGCCCCGCTGGAAGCGCGGTGGTGTGAACTCGCAGATCGAGCTCGTGCGCGTCCAGCGGGTCGGCGGAGCGATCGCGACTTCCAGCGTCGGTGTGACTCCCCCGGGGTTCCGGTCCCCTGCCCTGATGGGCCTGGCCCCCGACGGGACCCCCTACCTGGCTGCCGTCAAGGTCGACAACGACCTCACCAACCGTCAGCTGACTTGCTTCCGCCTTCCGGAGGGGGCGACGACCTTCGAACAGGTGGGTTCCAGCTCCATCGAGATCCCTGCCGGCGAGGTGATCCTGCGGGCCGGTCGTCTGGCCATCGATCGCGATCGCAACGTGGCCGTGGCCATCCCTGGCATGCAAGTGGTCTACCACCTACCCGCCGGTTCCGGAACGTCGTGGCGCGTCCTCGCCGGGATGCCCGATGCGACGGGGTCCATCGATGGCACGGGCTCGGCCGCGCGCTTCCATCAGCCCGGTTCGGCAGTCTTCGGTCCGGATGGTCACCTGCTCGTCGCGGATCGCTCGTCCCGGGCGATCCGCCGGGTGGTACTCGCCACCGGCGAGGTCACGACCGTCAGCGGCGTGTCGAGCGAGGCGGAAGGCGAGCGGAACGGTCGGGCCGGTCGGGCCCTCTACCGCAGGCCCTATGCCCTCGTGGTCCAAGATTTCGAGGTCTTCGTCTCCGACCCCCTGGTCCGGAAGATTCGAAAGCTGTCACGGGATGGCGGAACGTTCCGGGTGGCCGGTACCGGTGCGGCGGGCCTTCAGGACGGTGCCGGCCACGAGGCCACGTTCACGCAACCCGGCGAGATCCGGGCAGGGGTGAACGGTGACCTCTGGGTGCTCGACGGGGATCTCGTGTCTGACCCCGATATGGATTTCAGCTTCCGGCGGATCCGGCGCCTTTCGACTCTCTGAGCATGCTCAGGAGAAACTGAGCGCCGAACGGGCCTGGCGCACGGTGAGCGTGCGCTCGCGGATGGCCTCGAGCAGGTCCAGGTCCACCTCGTCCGGTTCGAGGCGGCGTTCCGTCGCCATCGCTGCGAAGGCTGCCTCCAGCAGACGGGTGGCCTCGTCCGGGCGCTCCTGCATGGCCAGGGCCACGGCCTGGGCCCGCAGGGCGGGGGCGAAGTGGGACTCGGCTCCCAGAACCCGTTCGGCCAGCTCACCCAGGACCTTCCAGTCGTCTCCGGCTGCCAGGCGAGCGAACTCGGCTTCCAGGATCGGCTGGATCTGGCGGCGGATCGCTTCCCGTTCGAGGTCGCACCAGGGCATCGTATCCACGTCGTCGAGGAACGGGCCCCGGTAAAGGGCCAGCGCCGCGTCCAGGTGGAGATGACGCGCACCGACGGTCGTGTTCGCTGCGGCCAGATGGCGCCTCAGTTCGAGAACGTCGAGACGCGAGCGCAGGCCACGGGCCAGCACGTAGCGGCCTTCCTCGAACAGGATGAAGCGGCTGGTTCCTCCCTTCGGAAGGTCAGGTTCCAGGGCCTGGCGCAGGCGGTTCACCACCGTGGGCAGCGCCGATCGCGAGGGGGCCTCGGCTCCGTAAAGCAGCTCGCAGAGACGCTCCTTGGTGGCCCCTTCCTGATGCATCATCAGGTACACGAGCAGCATGCGGGCGTTGCCCGTCCGCCAGTCTTTCAGCGGACGCCCCTCGACCATGACCGAGAAGCTGCCGAGGGTCGTGACCTCGAGTGTCCAGGTGGGCGAGTCCGTCGTGTCCTGGGCAGGCTCGACGGACCGGGAGGATCGCGTTTCACCGGCCCGGAGGTCGGCCGGCAGGGGGTAGCCGTGCGAGGCATGTCCGGCCAGGAGCTTCTGACGGGCAGCCTCGATGCGGTCGGACGGCTGGGCGCCCGACCCCAGGGCCAGCCTCTCGCGAGCCGCGTGATGGGCGAGGTAAGGGTTTCCTGACCGGCTGGCCTCGGCCTCGACGTGGTCGAGCCAGACGAGGGCCTCGTCCACCTGGACCGCCAGACGGCAGAGTCTCGCCTGCAAGAGCGCCCCGTCCACCAGGACGGGTGCCTCGAGGGGCATCCCTGCGATCGCCACGGCCGGCGCGAGCCACGCCCTGTCCCTGGGT
>JBEIFE010000013.1:0-13831 GCA_040382575.1 Candidatus Sericytochromatia bacterium | reverse complement strand
ACCGGAACGGGAGTCTGGAAGGCCCTGAACTGTCCAAGCTCGGGGTCTGGGTCGATGCAGATGGCGACGGGGTGAGCACCCCCGGCGAGGTTCGGACCCTCGAGTCATCTGGCGTGGAGCAGATCCGCGTGTCGGCGGAGCGCGACCCGTCAGGGAATGCGATGGCCAGTGCGGGCTTCACGATGCGTCTACCGGATGGTAACCGTGTCACGCGTTCGACCTGGGACTGGATCTCCCTCGGGCTCGCGAAGGCGCGCGAGGCCACCTACGTCTGGGTCGACAACGATGAGAAGCAGCCACACGGAGGTGTGCTTCGCCTTCAGGACGATGCGGGCACGATAACGGGGCTGACGACACCGGCCATCGGGACCGAACTCGTTACCAGGCAGCTTCCGGCTCTCTTGCTCACGGGACGCTTCAGTGAGGATGGCGTGGCGCGCTGGGCCTATGCCGTTCCAGGTGGACAGGCTGCCAGCGAGGTCAAGTTGCGTGAGGGCGGTAAGCACCTTTTTGGCATCACCCGGGTGACGAGTGGTGACAAAGCTTTCAGCTACACGTGGCAGGCCCAGCGAGTGTCCGGAGAGGACATCGGTCCGTTGCACCCGGTTATTCACCACGCGGCACCCTGAAGCAATCGTATCCCGGGGAAAGATGATGAGCTCGATGAACCATAGGGCATTCATGTCGTGTCTTGTCGGGACGGTCACCCTCTTCGTCGCCCAGTCGGCATGGGCCGCGCAGCCGGGTGAGAAGCGGATCAACCGTCAGGGCGGCAAAGAATACAAGACCACGGGCAGTCCGACGGTCGTCCCGATGTCCGGTGGGGACATCAGCGTCCAGCGCGTCGAGAGGCATTACGAGGTGCACGACGAGCGTCGTGAAAGCTATGACCAGGTTGGATCTCGAGAGGTACCACGGGTGGAGACCGTCCATACACCCGTGTACTTCCCGGAAAAGGCTCCAGGCATTCCCACCGCGGGAAGCATGGATTCAGGCGTGTCACGTAGCGTGACGACCCTTTCGACGCGCCGGGGTGAGCGGAACGGCCGTCCTGGAACGGTCGTCTCCGCATCGGTCACCCGGTTCACCATGTCGATTCCGGATATCGCCCTCGTGTGGCGTAACATCACGTCGAACTGGATCAATAACCTCCGTGCCCACGTCCTCGAGCGAGATACCCACGGTGGTGTTCCGGGATGGCTGAACGATGACATGATATCGGCAGCATACGACCGCGACGGGTGGCGGTCGGTCCTCGATTCCATCCAGGCCGGGCACTCCGGTCTCTTGATGATCGATCTGGCAACCGGGCGGGTACTGGGACAGGTCCTGGACCGCGTTCTTGGCATGACCACCGCGAACAGCCATACCGGTATCCAGGATTTCAGTCTTTCGGACGGAACCGCCATCCGTGCGAATCTCCAGGCTTGGTCGACTCACGGTTCACCCATCGTTCTGGACTTCTCGGGCAAAGGATCCCCTGATCTCCTGGCCGGGCCAGCTTGGAAGTTCGGACCCGACCGCCGGGTCGCAACCAGCGCTCTGCGTGCCTTCGATCTCGACGGGACGGGGCGGGCCAGGTGGGAATGGGTTGGGCCAGGTTCTGCCCTGCTCGTCTGGGATCCGGACCACGGGGGCAAGATTTCCAGTGGTAGACAGCTTTTCGGGAACTGGACATGGGGCAAAAAGTGGAAAGACGGTTACGAGCCACTGGCCACGCTCGATCGCGACCGGGATGGCTCCCTTGCGGGCCAGGAGTTGGTAGAGCTTGGCGTGTGGATCGATGGCGACGGTGACGGGATCAGCGATACCGGTGAGGTGCAAGACTGTCTCACGGCGGGAGTCATGCGGATAGGTACCAGGGCGGAGCGCGATTCTGACGGCCATGCCATGGTGTCAGCCGGGTTCACGCAGCGGCTCACAGATGGGCAAACCGTCGAACGGAAGACCTGGGACTGGATCTCGATGGGTCTGGCGAAGGCAAACGAGGGCACATATGTCTGGGTGGATGGCCAGGGCCCCGGAGCCCATGGTGGCATCCTGAAATTGATCGATGATGCGGGCACGCTCAGGGGACTCTCGATTCCGACCACCGAGGAGCCGCTGCTCGATGGGCGTGCAGTGCCCGCCTTCGTCTTGCACGGACGTTTCCGCGATACCAGCCGGCTGGCCTGGTCCTACACCGTACCGGGCGGGCAGGCCGTCAGCGAGGTCCGCCTGATCGACGGAGGAAAACGCCTGATCGGGACCACGCGGGTCATCGATGATCGCGGTGAAACCGCGTATACCTGGCAGGCCCAGCGCGTGTCCGGCCGCACCATCGGCCCTCTGTCACCGGCATCCTGATCGCAAGGCAAGGCCCCAGCACGTGATGGACCCATGATTCGAGGGCCCGGTTCCACTGGAACCGGGCCCTCTCGTGGCTGGACCATCCGTGGTCCGATCGAGCCTTCCCTGGTCTAGACGGGGAACAGCATGTCCAGATAGGTCGGCAGCGGCCAGAGCTCGGCCGAAACGAGACCTTCCGAGGTGTCGCAGGTTTCGCGCAGGGTCAGCAGCGCAGGCTTGATCTGCTCGCGAGCCGCGATCAGCCCTGCACCCACTTCGCCCGCAAAGAGCGAAGCCCGGGCATCTTCGAGGGCTTCGGCACCCGCCAGCACCTTTTCGGTGAGTTCGCCGAGCGCCTCGAGCTTCTTACCCAGGCGACCATTCGAGCCCTGAGCCAGGCGGCCAAGGGCTTCGCCCGTGAGGGCGATCTGGCGCTCGAGAGCCGGAACGACCTGGGTGTTCGCGATACGACCGAGCGTCGCAGCCTCGATATCCAGATCCTTCAGGTAGCGTTCAGCGAAGATCTCGTAGCGGCTGTGGAGTTCTTCATCCGACAGCACCCGGAGCTTGCTCAGGAAGGCCGTCGCCTCGTGATCGAGGAGCACACCCAGCGCAGCAGGGGTGTCCTGGAAGATCGGCAATCCACGCCGGGTGGCTTCTTCGACCCACTCGGCGGCATAACCGTTGCCCTCGAAGCGGACCTGCTTCGTTTCAGCCAGTACATCCCGGACCAGTTCGAGTACCGCCGCCTTGCGATCCGCACCACCCGAGAGCTTCTGCTCGAGGCGCGCGGAGAGCTGCGACATGGCATCGGCGACGGCAGCATTCAGGACCGTCATCGGCCAGGCCGGATTCTGGGTGCTACCGACGGCCCGGAACTCGAACTTGTTACCCGTGAAGGCGAACGGTGCCGTGCGGTTGCGGTCCGTGGCGTCCAGCGTGACGCTCAGTCGGTCGGTGATCGCCTGGATCTTGCCGGCCCGCAGGGCAAGTCCCTCACCCTTTTCGAGCGCGTTGGCGAGTTCATCGATCGCCTCGCCGAGGTAGGCCGAGATGATCGGAGGAGGCGCTTCGTTGGCGCCGAGACGATGATCATTGCCCGAGGAGGCGATGGTCACGCGCAGGACGCCGGCATGCTGATGGAGAGCCAGAAGGACGGCCGAGAGCGAGGCTGCGAACAGGAAGTGCTCGTCTTCACTGCTGCCCGGCTCGAGCAGATTGAGGCCGTCCTGGGTGCAGATGCTCCAGTTGTTGTGCTTGCCCGATCCGTTGATGCCGGCGAACGGCTTCTCGTGAAGCAAGCAAACCAGGCCGTGTCGGAGCGCGACGCGCTTCAGCACGTCCATCATCAGCGCGTTGTGATCACATGCGACGCTGACTTCCTCGTGAATGGGCGCGATCTCGTACTGCGACGGTGCGACCTCGTTGTGACGGGTCTTCACCGGCACGCCGAGACGGTAGAGTTCGGTCTCGACCTCGGCCATGTAGGCCTGCACGCGGGCGGGGATGGGGCCGAAGTACTGGTCCTCGAGCTGCTGCTGCTTGGCGGGCAACAGACCGAGCAGCGTCCGGTTGGCCTGGATAAGGTCCTGGCGCCCCGCGAAATGGTGATCATCGACGAGGAAGTACTCCTGCTCGCAGCCCAGGACGGCCTTGATCGACAGCGCATCCGAGTTGCCGCGAACCAGGTTCACGAACCGCGTTCCCTCTCGGTCGAGAGCGCTCATGGCGCGCAGAAGAGGGGTCTTGAGGTCGAGCGCATGGCCCTTGTAGCTGACGTAGGCGCAGGTGACGACGAGGGTGCGTGCACCGCCTTCTTCACGGATGATGAGCGGAGTCTGGGGGTCCCAGACCGTGTAACCGCGCGCCGTGTGCGTCGCCCGGAGGCCACCGCTCGGGAACGAGCTCGCGTCAGGCTCGCCCTGGATCAGGCGGCTGCCGGGGAGCGCTTCCATGGGGACGATCTCGCCATCGGCGGTGGACCGGATCGAGAGAAGCGCATCGTGCTTCTCGGCGGGTGTTCCCGTCAGAGGGAAGAACCAGTGGGCATAGTGGGTGGCTCCCTGACGGAGCGCCCAGTTCTTGACGATCTCACCGACCTGGTTGGCGGTGTCCTTGTCGAGCGCCTTGCGACCCTGGACGTATTCACGGAATGCCGTAGCCTGCTCACCGTCGAGCTGCTGGGAAATGTTGAGCCAGGAGAGCGTACGCGAACCGAAGATTTCGGACGCCGCTCCTCCTGGAATGCCATCGGTGGGGGACAGGCCTGCCTCGATGATGCTGGGGCCGTTCACGGGAGTGAAGGTGCTCAATCGATCCTCCTCTGAGAGGTGAGCCGGATGGAATGACAAATGTCACGACCGGGCGCGACATCTCATGAATTACCCGCTTGGCTCGATATGCGCCACCTCCTTGACGAAACTTTACGTCAGTCAGAGTGAAGCGGGGCGACAATCATCGCCCCGCTTCGCCGCCCACGATGCCGGATTCAGGCCACTCGGTCCGCCGTGGGCAGTGCCAGATGAAATTCGTGACCATCGTGATCGAGACAAACGGTGACCCCGGGCAGGAGCCCCCGGATCACGAGATCGCCAAGTGGCGTCTCGATCCGGCGCTGGATGGCTCGCCTCAGAGGTCGTGCCCCGTATCTGGGATCTACCCCCTCTTCGAGCAGGGCTTCTCTCGCCGCCGAGGTGATCTCCAGATGGTGGCCCAGGGCCTCGAAACGTTGCTTGCACGATCTGATCTGGAGCTCGAGGATCCGGTGTAGCGCCGCCCGCGAGAGGGGGCGGAACACGAGGGTCTCGTCCAGCCGGTTGAGGAACTCGGGCCGGAAGTGCTCGCGGAGCGCTTCCTGGATCCGTCTCTCCATCTTGTCGAATCGAGCCTGTTCCTCGTCACCCTGGCGAGAGGCGAAGCCCAGCGAGCCTGCCTGACCTTCGACCAGGGCCTGAGAGCCGACGTTGGAGGTCATCAGGATCACCGTGTTCCGGAAATCGACCGTTCTTCCCCGGGCGTCCGTCAGGCGCCCGTCCTCCAGTACCTGCAAGAGGAGTGTGTGAACCTCCTGGTGAGCCTTCTCGATCTCGTCGAACAGCACCACGGCATGCGGACGGCGTCTGACGGCCTCGGTCAGCTGACCGGCATCGTCGTGGCCGATGTACCCGGGCGGGGCGCCCACCAGCCGGCTGACGGTATGGCGCTCGGCGTATTCGCTCATGTCGAGCCGGACCAGGGCCTCTTCGTCATGGAACAGGTGGCGAGCCAGAGCTCTCGCGAGCTCGGTCTTACCGACGCCCGTCGGCCCGAGGAACAGCAGAGATCCCACGGGACGGCGCGGATCTCGCAGCCCCGACCGACCCCGGCGGACCACCTGGGCCAGCTTCGCCACGGCGAGATCCTGATCGATCACCTGGCGACCGAGTTCGGCTTCCAGCTCGAGCAGTCGCGCGGCCTCATCCCGGGTGAGCCGGGTTGCCGGAATCCCGGTCCATTCGCTCACGATCCGGGCGATCGCCTCGGCATCCACTTCCTTCACCGTGGTTTCACCCGAGGGGCCCTTCTGGCCCAATTCAGTCTGCCCTTTCATCATCGTGTCCAGCGCCTCTCGCGCCGTGTTCAGCTCTTGCTTCAGCCGCGCGGCCTCCTCGAAGCGCTCGTTCGCGATCGCCTCTCGCTTGCTGCCCTCGAGGCGCTCGATCGTGGCGGTCAGGTCGCGCCTCCGTGCACCGGGGTCCGGGTTCGCCATTCTCAGGCCTGCACAGGCCTCATCGAGCAGGTCGATGGCCTTGTCCGGTAGGAAACGGTCGCAAATGTATCGGTCTGACAGGTCCACGGCAGCCTGGATGGCTTCGGGCAAGATGCGCACGTCGTGGTGTCGTTCATATTCCGGGCGAAGACCCTCCAGGATCCGGACGGCGTCTTCCCTGGCGGGCTCCGCGACCGTGACGGGCTGGAATCGCCGCTCGAGGGCCGCGTCTTTCTCGATGTGCTTTCGGTATTCGTCCAGCGTCGTGGCTCCCATCACCTGGATCTCGCCACGCGCCAGGACCGGCTTGAGGATCTGGGCCGCGTCCAGGGCTCCCTCGCTCGCCCCTGCACCCACGAGCGTGTGCAGTTCATCGATGAAGAGGATGGTCTGACCGGGTCTTTCGAGGAGTGCCTCGAGGACACCCTTGAGGCGCTCCTCGAACTCTCCGCGGTACTTCGTGCCGGCCACCATCCCTGCCAGGTCAAGGGCGACGACGCGCCGACCCCTCAGGACCGCAGGAACGCGCTCCTCGACGATGCGACGAGCGAGTCCCTCGGCGATCGCCGTCTTGCCCACACCGGGCTCCCCGACCAGGACGGGGTTGTTCTTGGTGCGCCTGACCAGGATCCGGATGACCCGCTCGAGTTCGGTGTCGCGCCCGATTACCGGATCGATGCGTCCTTCGCGGGCCAGTCGCGTCAGGTCTCGTCCGAACTGGTCCAGGATGCCTCCGGGCTCTTCCCCCCCTGTCGCCTCGGGGGGGGCGCTCGTCTGCTGAGTGAAAGCTCCCTCGTGGATGGCCTGCATGCAGGGCAGGCACATTTCCGTCACGGCGCGGCGTCCATCGACCCGGATCAGCATCCGGACGTTGGCGGGTCTCCGGCCACAGCTCTGGCAGATCATGTCTCCTCCTGTTCATGGTTGGCACTTATTTGAATTGAGTGCGATCGAATCATATGGATGCATCTGGGTGGTGTCAATGCTGGCGTGTCGTCCGAGGTTTCTCTCTGCGGGGGATCCTTGTGCTGCCTCCCGGGGTGGACTAGGTTGTGGCCGGTTTCGTCCTCAGGGAGAAAAAGGGAGGGTTCCATGAGCCGTATCGCGAAATGGGCGAGCAGCTGGGCCACGATGGCCTTGCTGGCAGGCTGCGGTCAGACGCCTCTGTCCGTCGCGGATACTCATGCCAGCGTCCCCGTTTCGGCGGGCGTCCAGCAGCCGGTGGCACCCGTCGTCGAACAGGCGCAGCCGGTCCAGGGCCCGCTCAAGGGCATCAAGGCCCTGGCCCAGATCCAGGAGAAGCACGACGCCTTCATCAAGGCGATCGCGCCGACGCCCGACCAGGAACTACGTATCCGGTCGATTCACGCCGCAACCAGCGCGAAGTTCCTGTCCACCATGCAGCCCCATCTGGAGCAACTGACCGAGCAACTCTCCGTGCAGCCGGTGGATGCCGCTGCCGTCCAGTCCACGCTGGAAACCTTGCAGGCATTGTGTCGCCAGCAGGTGGCATCCTCACTCGAGATGCTGGGGCAGATCCGGGAGATCCTCACGGATGCCCAGCTCACGAAGGCCATCCGCTTCTTGCGCACCCAGTCGGCCCTGACTGACGTCGAGCAGATGAGCGCGATCACGGCCCAGATGTCCGAGATCCTCAAGCTGGATCCGACCCAGCTGAACGCGCTCGAGGCCCTCGTCGCCCAGGGCAAGCCCGCGACCCTGGCCCGGCGTGAACAGCTCAACCAGGCCCTCGTGACCTTCTTCCAGACCGGTGAGGTCCAGGCCGTCGAGCAGGCGATCCAGTCCACCATGCCAGCACGCTCCGTCGTGCCGTCCGTGGCTTTCATCTCGGCACTGACGCCCATCCAGCGTCAGACGTTGCTCGGCTTCGTGAAGGATGTGCTGGGCGCGCATCAGGAGGCGATGTCCAGCCGATCCTGACGGATTCCACCTTGCCGTGAATCCCTGGCCCCGGTTCTGCTGCCCGCCCGGGCAACGGAGCCGGGGTCTCCTGATGGAGGTCGAGATGGACGAGACGGGGCTCTCGGAAGGCGAAGCACGGAGGATCCGGGCACTGGTCGGTCCGAATCGTCTCTCCGCGCCACCGACCTGGCAACTCATCTGGTCCGAACTACGGCGCTTGACTGCAGGCCCGGCGGGATTGCTGCTGCTCGCGGCCCTGATCTCCGCATGCCTTGGTCGGCTCCGGGACGCCGTGGCCATCGCTCTGGCCGTCGCCATGGGAGCCCTGATCGATGCTCATCTCTCGTGGCAATCCCGGACGGCGATTCGCGAGCTGGGGCGTCTGGTGGTCGCCAGGTGCAGGGTCCTGAGGGATTCCAGGGTTCGCGTGCTCGCTTGCGAGGACCTCGTACCGGGTGATGTCGTCGTGCTCGAGCCAGGCGATCGCCTCGGTGCCGATGGTGAGATCCTCACCGGTCGCCTGCTGCTGGATGAATCCTTGCTCACGGGCGAAAGCTGGCCCGTCACCCGTGGGGAAGGCGAGCCGGTCACGGGCGGGACCTGGGTCCGTTCCGGCCGCGGGCTCATGCGCGTCTCTGAAACCGGATGCCGGTCGCGGATCGGGCGTCTGGGTGGTCTCGTCCAGGAGCTCCAGCTCCGGGCGGCCCCGGTCCAGCAGCGCCTGGATCGGATCGGGGTTCAGCTGATGGGGGCGGCGATCGCCCTTTCGAGCCTGCTCGTGGTCGCGGGGCTCGTCCGAGGGCAGGATCTGTCTACGTTGCTCGAGGCAGCGATCGTACTCACCGTGGCGGCCATTCCGGAGGCGCTCCCCTCGGTGGCCACGATTGCCCTGGCCCACGTGAGTCTCGGGCTGGCTCGTCAGGGGTTTCGTATCCAGAATCTGCCAGCAATCGAGACACTCGGTCGGGTCAACGTCCTCGCATTCGACAAAACGGGGACACTCACGACCCAGCATATCCAGCTTCAAGAGTGGATTCCCCCCGAACCGGGCGGAAGTCCGGCGGTCGCCATCTCGCGGGACACGGCCGGATGCGGCGATGCCGGTCAGGGTCTTCTCGATGCTGCTCGCCTCGCTTGTGTCTTGTTTCGCGCCGGGGACGGCCGCTGGCAAGGCGATCCGCTCGACCAGGCGATCGCTGAACTCGTTTCGATTCCCGGGGGAATCGCCGCAGTCGTCTCGGAGCACGAACCCTCGCCGGATGAGCCCTGGAGCGAGGTCTGGAGAGGGCTGAGCGTATACCGGAAGGGGGCCCCCGAGATCTTGCTCGCCCGGGCCACGCGGGTGGATGGTCGTCCACTGGATTCGACCGTCCGCGAGCTCTGGGAGGAGCGGGCACGGGCACTCGGGGCAAGTGGTGCGCGTATCCTGGGGGTCTCGCGCTCCGAGGCGTCCGGTCCGGAAGACTGGCTCGGGCTGCTCGCTTTCCGGGATCCGATCCGGTCCGATGCCCGCGCGGTGGTCGAGCGTGCCACGGCACTCGGGATCGAGGTCTGGATGCTCACCGGCGATCATGACTCGACGGCCCGGGCGATCGCCCGGGCCGTGGGCCTGAGTGATGCGAAGATCCTGTCGCGGGCCACACCTGGCTCCAAGTTGGCATGGATACGCGAACGTCAGGCCCGTGGCGACGTGGTCGCGATGACCGGTGACGGTGTCAATGATGCACCCGCTCTCGCGCAGGCTGCCGTCGGTATCGCGATGGTCAGTGGTACGGATGTGGCGCGGGAGACTTCGGATGGCGTCTTGACCGCCGGTTCGCTGGACCCTCTGGTGACGGCCTGCGAGGCGGGCAGAAGGATCCACCACCGATTACAGCAGGCGATCGATTACCTCTTGACTTGCTCGCTGACCACCATGGCATGCGCCCTCATGGCTGTCCTGGCCGGATTCCCGCAACCGCTCTACCCCTCGGCCATCCTGTACCTGAATCTGCTGACGCACGTCTGGCCTGCGCTGGCGATCGCCACGCGCAGCGATCACGTCGACGTGCGTCAGCCCGTTTCCGGCACCGGCCCGGTTCTCGGCCCTGGACGCCTGGTGGCGATGAGCCTGCACGTCGTCACGATGGCTGCTGCTGCCCTGCTGGCAGGCATGTCCGGTCGTTCGTCGAGCGATACCCGGGCTCTGATCTTCGCGACACTCGCCACATCCCTGCTGGCCCACGTCGTCGTGGATACGTCTCGACGACCTTTCGGCGGATGGAGAGAGCTGGGGGCGCTGGGATGGCTCTGGGTGGCTGGTGGACTCGCCATTTTCTTGCCTCTGACCTGGTCGACGGCCGCGACCTGGCTGTCCCTGGGGGTACTCGACTGGCAAGACTGGCCAGTGGTGCTCGGAGCAGCTTCTGCCGCAACCTGCGCGGGTGAGATCGTGAAGGCCTTCTCGCGCCCTGAAGGCCCCTGAAGGTGCCCATGAAGCCTTGCGCTGGACTTCCCGGAGCGGAAGATCTCGCTGGCGGCACGAGGGTGTCGGGATCGGGAGGGTCCATGCGATTCAGAAACCGAACCCAGGCCGGACAGATGCTGGCCGATCTGGTCGTCAAATCGGGCTTGCCATCCGGCCCGGGAGTCGTGGTGGGCTTGCCCCGGGGTGGATTGCCCGTCGCTCTGGAGGTCGCTCGGAGGCTGGACTGGCCACTCGACGTGGTGGTCGCTCGCAAGATCGGTGCTCCCGAACAACCCGAACTCGGAATCGGGGCCATCACGGCGTCCGGCAAGCGGATCCTCAACGAGGAAGCGCTTCGCTGGTGTCTCCTGCCTCCAGGATACCTGCTGCACGAATCCGAGCGACAGCGTAGACGTGCAGGGGACCTCGAGCGCCGCCTCCGGTCCGTTCTTCCCGAGATCTCACTGCAGGGCAAGCCGGTGATCCTGGTCGATGACGGCATTGCCACCGGCATGACCGTTCGGGCTGCCTTGCTCGATGTCCTGGCGCGGGGTGCATGTGTCCGTATCGTCGCCTCGCCGGTCATTCCGCCCGAGACGCGAGACGTCCTGGCCCGCGAGTCAGATCGGGTGCTGGCCTTGCAACTGCCGAGGCCCTTTCAGGCCGTCGGCTGGTTTTACGATGACTTCGGACAGGTCAGTGACGAGGAAGCCGTACAGATCCTGGCAAGCAGTCAGGCACCGCCTGCGGCACCCGAGAGGGGGGCACCGTGACGACCGGACGGGAACTCTGGCTGCCGGGCCCCGGCCATCTCGCGATGCGGCTCGGAGAGGCGACGGTGGGTGGGGACCTTCACTGGGAAGGTCAAGAGCCATGTCTCGTGATGTTCGTGCATGGCAGTGGGAGCAGCCGGTTCAGCCCGCGGAACCAGCAGGTGGCTCGAGTTCTGCATGAAGCGGGCTATGCCACCTTGCTGTTCGACCTCCTGACGGCCGAGGAAGACGAGGAGGATCGACGGACGGCAAGGTTACGTTTCGACATCGAACTCCTGACAAGGCGCGTCGTGGCCGCTCTCGACTGGGTTCGCTCCCGTCCCGCGATGGGGGACCTCCCGGTGGTGCTGTTCGGCGCCAGTACGGGCGTTGCTGCTGCACTCAGGGCTGCTGTGGCCCGGCCACGCATCGTGGCGGGTGTGATCAGTCGAGGTGGCCGCCCTGATCTGGCGAACTCGGCGCTCGACCGCGTCAAGGTACCGACATGCCTGATCGTCGGGGCCCGGGACTCGGCCGTGCAGGCGCTCAATCGTGACGCCTATGAACGCCTGCACGGCGAGCGCTCCCTCGAGGTGATTCCGGGGGCCGGTCACCTCTTCGAAGAACCAGGGGCCATGGCCCGGGTCGTGTCGATTGCCCTCACGTTCCTGGAACGGCACTTCGGCCGTCAACGCGCGCGCGCACGGTAAGGGGCGCGTGACCTCACGCTCTCGCGAGCACGAGGGGGTCCTGGGCTCCTGCCTGCTCGAAGCCTCTGGCGCGAAGCAAGCAGGAGTCACAGACCCCGCACGGGATCTCGCCACCCTGATAGCAGGACCAGGTCAGACCATAGTCCGTCCCGACCGCGAGGCCTTGCCGGATGATCTCGGCCTTGTTCCAGTTCAGGAGCGGAGCGCGGATCTCGATGGGCTGTCCCTCGATACCTTGCCGGGTACCCAGTCGCGCCACCTCCCGGAAAGCACCCAAGTATTCCGGCCGGCAATCCGGGTAACCGCTGTAATCCAGCGCATTCACCCCGATATAGATGGCAGAAGCCGAGATGGCCTCGGCGAAGCTCAGCGCGAAGCTGAGGAACAGGGTATTGCGCCCGGGGACATACGTGCTGGGGATCCCGGTATCGATGTCCTCGACGTGGTCATGGGTAGGGACGGCGAGTGCGTGGTCCGTCAACGACGAACCTCCCCATGCGCCCAGATCGAAGGTCATCACGACGTGCCGCCGGGCCTCCACCGCGGCGGCCACCCGCCGGGCCGATTCGAGTTCCTTGACGAGACGCTGACCGTAGTCGAAAGAGAGGGCATGGATCTCGTGCCCTTCTGCCCTGGCGAGATAGGCACACGTCGTACTGTCCAGGCCGCCCGAGAGCAGCACCACTACCCGTTCACCCATGCTTGAGCTCCTTCGCGAATTCATCGTGACCTCGATAGCTTACCATCGACGGGTCACGAGGCCGAGCTCGATGGCGCGAGCCTTGACCGCACCACAAATCCAGGGGTACAACGGACGACCGATCACTGGCCTGACGGAGCCTCCGGGTACCGGATGGGGCTGGATGGCTGTACGAGCGAGGAGAAGCGTCCCATGTCGAACCGTGTCGTCATCATCGGGTCCGGCCCCGCCGGCTATACCGCCGCGCTCTATGCCGCCAGAGCCAATCTCACACCGGTCCTGTTCGAGGGGCATGAGCCGGGTGGGCAACTCATGATCACGACAGATGTCGAGAACTTCCCGGGCTTTCCCGAGGGGATCCAGGGCCCCGAGATGATGCAGCTGTTCCGGAAGCAGGCTGAACGCTTCGGGACGCGCATCATCTCGGACCACATCGTCCGGGTGGATTTCTCGTCCCGACCTTTCAAGATGTGGGACACGTCGGACCAGCTCCACGAGGCAGACGCCGTCATCGTCAGTACGGGGGCCACTGCGATGTGGCTGGGTCTTGAATCCGAGAAAGCCTATTCAGGCAAGGGCGTCTCTGCGTGTGCCACGTGTGATGGGTTCTTCTTCCGGGGCATGGATGTCGCCGTCGTGGGGGGCGGTGATACGGCCCTGGAAGAGGCTCTGTTTCTCAGCAACATGTGCTCATCCGTCACGGTGATTCACCGTCGGGGTGAACTTCGTGCTTCCAAGATCATGCAGCAGCGTGCGCTCGAGAACCCCAAGATCCGGTTCGTCTGGAACTCCGTCGTCGATGAGGTTCTGGGTGATGAGGCCGGGCTCGTCTGCGCCGTCCGGGTCCGGCATGTCGATACGGGTGCGTGTCAGGATCTTGCTCTGCGTGGTCTGTTCATCGCCATCGGGCACCGTCCCAACACCGACCTGTTCAGGGGCCAGCTCGTACTCGATGACAAGGGGTACATCGTGACTCACGGCGGAACCCGGACCACCATCGAGGGGGTCTTCGCGGCCGGTGATGTCCAGGATTCCTATTACCGCCAGGCCATCACCGCCGCAGGTACCGGCTGCATGGCTGCCATCGACGTCGAACGCTGGCTTGCTGGAACGGCTCACGCCCAGGCTTCACACGCCAGCTGAGCAGGTCTTCCCAGCCAGGGGCCCGGAAGTTCGCGTGAGGCGAATTTCCGGGCCCCTTTTTCAAGTTCGTCCTGACCTTGT
>JBEIFE010000012.1:0-14091 GCA_040382575.1 Candidatus Sericytochromatia bacterium | reverse complement strand
CGATGATGCCCGAGACGTGTGTGCCGTGGCCGAAGCGGTCGAGGATGTCGTTGTTGCCGGCCGCGAAGTTCCAGCCGATGAGGACGTGTCCCTGCAGGTCCGGATGACGGTAGTCGATGCCGGTATCGAGGACGGCCACGGTGACGTTGGAGCAGTTGACCTGACTCGCAAGCACGGCGGCCTGCTGGATGCGCTTCATGCCCCACTGCTTGTCGAAGTAGGGATCGTTGGGTTCGGCGACGGCCCCTGCTGGCCCGTACACGCGATTCTCCTGGACGGCATCCACGCCGGGGACCTGGCCATAGGCCGCGAGGGCCTGGTCGACCGTCATGCCGGCAGGTACCGAGAGCAGCTGGTAGGTCTCCTGGAGGTCGATGGACTGGACGATGCGAGCCCCGCTGCGGGCACTGTAGGCGGCCAGGCGGGTTTTCGCGCCAGGAGCGAGTTTCACGAGGATCTGGTTCTGAACGGCACCGGCGCTTGCGAGGGCGAAATCGGCCCCCTCGGGACGCGCTCCGACCGGTGCGCCCGGTTCGTCGATGGTATCGCTTTCCTGGGGTTCGAGGGCCTGCACGGAGACATCCGAGAAGTCTGGCGCCGTTTCAGCGAGGACGAAGGGCAGTTCCTGCCGAAGGCCAGCCAGGGGGCTCGCCTGAACAGGGGCAGTCGGGGCGGCGGGTGGCTGGACGCGGGGAGCGACGGCGACGGGAGTCGGGGCGATCGCGGCACGACCGCAGCCCGCGAGCGTGGTCAGGAGGAGCGACGTGGCCAGGGCTCGGAAGGCAGAGACGCGATGGACCATGGATGGACCTCCTGCGATGCGAAACACGACTGGATCGCTTATCGCAGGGGCAACACCGGGATCTGCGCGAGCCGGATTAAGCGCAGTTCAAGGTTGAATAAATCTTCAAACAACTCCCAGAGAAGGCATGCGGATGAGCAGGGAATCCTGACGGGTCAGGGTCGAATTCCCTCCCGCCAGCTGTTCCCGGTGCCGCGGAACGCTGAGCTCGAGGCGATCGGAACTGACGAGCGGCACGACCTGGTAATGCGTCTCCTGGAGGACCATCGGCCCCACCTCGAGCGGGTGCCCCATCCCCAGAAGCGTGCTCGGCGCCGCCTCATCGATCCAGAGCGGCGAACCCAGGCTCTCCCCCGTCCGATACACGAACTCGAGCGCGTCACGATGCAGGACGACCTCGGCAGGATGCCCCTCCGCGACGGGCCTCGTGAAGACGGCCAGGGGGTCGAGTCTCATGTGGTCCCCGGCGATCTCGAAGGCCCCCTGACTCCGCAGCTTGACCAGCGACTCGAGATCGAGCCCCACGAAGCGCAGGAAGCCACCCACGCCGACATCTCTCACGGCGAAATGCCTGACCTCGAAAAACAGATGGCCCCCGTCCCCGATGGACGGGAGGGTCTCGAGGGTCACGGGGAGCGGCAGGTTCATCCAGGTGGCCACCCCGCGGATGACCAGACGCCCGTGCTCACTGGACAGGCGCGCATCACGCAGTGGATAGCCTGCTGCTGGCAGGACATGCCGGTTCATGACGGCCTCGAGCGTGTGCA
Source organism: Candidatus Sericytochromatia bacterium (assembly GCA_040382575.1). GTDB lineage: Bacteria > Cyanobacteriota > Sericytochromatia > S15B-MN24 > UBA4093 > JAYKJE01. The sequence continues at coordinate 12,522 of JBEIFE010000012.1, read as the reverse complement.
GGGAAAGGCGCATGCGTCCACTCAGGAATCGGAATCGATAGGTATCGGGCTCATCGACCCTGATTGGCATCCGGGGATCGTTCGCGACGAGATCGCAGACGAGGTCTTCCAGTTGCAGGATGACGTCCGCCTCCAGAGCCAGGGCCACCTTTCGCGCCCACAATCGCATGGTGCCTTCGGGAAGCAGCCAGAGTCGCCGCTCGCGACGCGTGGCGGGCTGCCGATTCCAGAAGGTGCGCCCCATCGACGAGATCTGCTCGGCGAACACCTGGGCCTGGGCCTGGATACGTCTCGGAAGGGAAGTTTCGTCCGACATGGTGCCTTCACGCTATCACGGACAGGCCCCCGGAACGGTGACATGCATCGCGGCACCACCGGTGGTAACATGGCGCCCCGCGATCCGAACACCGCTGGAGGACCCCGCTCATGCGTCACCCCGTGCTCGCCGCACTCCTCGTCCTGTCGGCCAGTCTTCCTCTCGCTCCCGGGAGCCTGGCCGCCCCACCCGAGCCCCAGCCCGTTGCCCCGCAGGCCCTGCGCACGGTCCAGACCCCCGTGGGTCCCATCTCGACCCTGACGCTCGCCAACGGGCTCGAGGTCGTCCTCAAGGAGAACCATGCCGCCCCGGTCGTGACCTGGGTCGTCACCTACAAGGTGGGTAGCCGCAACGAGGCCGTGGGATGGACGGGATCGACCCACCTCCTCGAGCACATGCTCTTCAAGGGCACGAGGAATCTGGGCAAGGGGCAGATCGCCCAGCTTCTGCAGCGGAACGGGGCAAGCTTCAATGCGACGACGGCTCCCGACCGGACGAACTACTTCGAGACCTATCCGTCCGACCGCCTCGAGCTGGGCATCCGCCTGGAAGCGGACCGCATGCGGAACTCGTTGCTTCTCGACAGCGAACGTCAGAGCGAGATGACGGTCGTCCGCAACGAGATGGAACGGGGCGAGAGCAACCCCGACTGGAACCTGTACGAGGCCGTGACGGCAGCCGCTTACCGCTCCCACCCGTATCACCACCCCACGATCGGCTGGCGCAGCGACGTGGAGGGGGTGCCGACGGAACGCCTCCGGGACTTCTACGACACCTACTATCACCCGGACAACGCGATCGCCGTGCTGGTGGGAGACTTCCGCACCGCCGATGCGATCCGGCTGATCGAGCAACACTTCGGGGCGATCCCGGCCTCGGGGAACATCCCCCCCATGTACACCACCGAGGAGCCCCAGCTGGGCCAGCGTCGCGTGACGCTGCATCGCCGAGGTGACTCGAACCTGGTGCAGACGGGCTGGCATATCCCCGATGTGCGTCACGCGGACATCGCCCCGCTCCTCGTCCTCGAAACCTTGCTCGGTTCGGGCAAGACGTCGCGGCTCTACCAGGCCCTCGTCGAGACGCGTCTCGCGACGGAGGCCTGGGCCGACTGTGGACGCAACCACGATCCGTCGCTCTTCCGGCTGGGAGTCACGCTTCAAGAGGGAGTCTCCCATGCAGAGGGTGAGAAAGCTCTGCACGACGCGATCCGCCTCATGCAGTCCACGCCGGTGACGGACCGCGAGCTTCGCAAGGCCCTCAACCAGACCGAGGCGGGGATGGTCTTCGCCAAGGAAGGCACCGAGGGCCTGGCCAAGATGCTGGGCGAATATGCCGCGATGAGTGACTCATGGGAGCGCGGATTCGAGTTGCTCGAGCAGATCCGGACCGTCACCCCCGCAGACCTCCAGCGGGTGGCCAGCCAGTATCTGGTCCCGGACAACGAGACGATCGGCTGGATGGTCAGCGAAGCCGACGGCCCCGTCCCACCGCAGCCACGCAATGCCGGCTCAGGGGCGGCGACGGGCAGTTCGGCTCGTGTGGAGCCCTTGCCCTGGCAAGACTTCGAGCTGAAAGCCTCGAGCCCTGCACGCCTCGTGAGCCCCGTGAAGCGGGTCCTGTCGAACGGGCTCACGGTCCTGGTCCTCGAGAATCCCGGCAATGGCACGGTGTTCCTCAACGGCTACGTGAAAGCCGGTGGCTTGCTCGATCCGGTTGGCAAGGATGGCGTGGCCGCCCTGACGGCCCAGCTCCTCGACGAAGGCACGGCCTCGCGCAACAAGCTCAAGATTGCCGAGGCCCTGGAGTTCGTGGGCGCGAACCTCGGCTTCGGCGGGGGCAACGAGGCCACATCCATCCAGGGCAGCAGCCTCCAGAAGGACTTCCCGCTGGTGCTGGACCTCCTTGCCGACACGCTCCGGAACCCGGTCTTCCCGCAAGAAGACCTCGACAAGGCCCGAAGCCGCTGGATCTCGTCCATCCGGCAGGGTGAAGAGGAACCGGACAACCGCGCCGAGCGCGCCTTCAACCAGGCCATCTACCCGGTTGGCCACCCCATGCGGATGCTCGAACCCCAGGAAGCGATCCGGGCCATGGAGGGAATCTCTCGCGAGGATCTGGCCGCGTTCCACCGGGCGCATTACGGTCCCGACGCCCTGATCCTGGCCGTCGTCGGGGATGTCAAGGCCGATGACGTCGTCGCTCAGCTGGAGCGACGCTTCAGTGGCTGGAATCGGGTCCAGCCTCGACCTCTGACCGTCCCCCCCGCCCCTCCTGCGCGGCCCGGGACCGTCACGGTCCCGATGCCCCAGGTGACGAACGTGGCCATGGCCTTCGGGAACCCCACCACCATCCGCCGGGACGATCCGGATTACCAGGCCGCTCGCATCGCGAATTTCGTCATCGGCGGCAGCCCGCTCTCGGCAAGGCTGGGAGTCAAGCTTCGTGACGAGATGGGGCTCACCTACGACGTGCGCTCCTCCCTGGATGCCGGCCTCACAGCCAGCCCGTGGGTCGCGACGATCACGGTCAACCCCGCGAACGTCGAGAAGGCCCGGACGGCTCTGCGGGCCGAGATCACCCGCTACGTGAAGGAAGGCATCACGGCGGACGAACTCGAGAAGGCCAGGCGAACCCTGGTCGGGAATCAGGCCGTGCGCCTGTCGACCTCGGCCGGCATGGCCTCTGGCCTCGCGGGAATCGGGCTGTATGGCCTGCCGACGGATTACTGGGCGAAGTTCCCGGCGCTCATCCAGGGTCTCACGCAGCAGGACGTCAATCGGGTGATCCGGCGGATCATCACGCCAGATCTGGCGGACCTGGCGATCGCCGGCCCCGTGAAGGGGCCCTGAGATGGCCGGACATGCCTGGGTCCTGGTGGGGGCCTCGGGATCGGGTAAAACCTCGCTCGCCAGGGGACTGATCGACCGCGTGCCGGGCCTCGCGAGGGCCTTGACGTGCACCACCCGCGCTCCCCGGCCTGGCGAGGTCGATGGACGTGACTATCGGTTCCTCGACCTCGAGTCGTTCGAGACGCTGAAGCAGGCCGGAGGCCTCGTCGAGTGGACCGAATACGCCGGCAACCGTTACGGTCTGCCGCGAGACCAGTTCGAGAATCTCGGGGAACGAGACCTCGTCTGTGTACTCGATGAACCCGGGGTGCGCCACCTGCGCGATCTGCTCGGGGACGCGCGGGTGAAGGCGATCCGGCTCAGAGGCCCCGACCCGGAACGCCTCCGGCAGCGCATGCTGGGGCGCGGGAGCGGGGATGACGAGACGGCATCGCGACTCGACTGGGAAGCCTCCCTGACGGCGGACCGGTCCGTTTATGATGCCGAACTCGATACGGATCGGGAGTTCGAGGCCGTGCTATCGGACCTCATCACCCTCGTGCAGGACGATCGCTGATACTCCCGGCCATATCGGAGGGAGATCGACATCCTGAAAGGATGAGGGGAGCCTCCGAAGGAGGCTCCCCTCGTTTCGATCGAAACGGTTATCAGTGCGGGATGACGGGCAGCACCGGGCCCTGGACGGGCGCGGGTACAGGAGCCGGATCCAGGGGCGCCGGAGGCGCAGGGGGGGCCGGAGGCGCGGGAGGCTCGGGATTCGGGGACGGGGAGAAGTTCGGGTTGATGGCCCTGGCCACCGAGATCATGTAGAGATCCTCGAACTCACCCTGCGAAAGCTTGCCGTCACCCGTCTTGTCACTGGCCGAAATGTCCTCCGGGCTGAAGCCAGGAAGCACCACCCGGACGTGGATCTTGTCGTAGGCGAAGCCGAGCCCGAGCTTGGAGATGACGGCGTCCGATACTTCCTCGGTAGAGAGGTAACCATCTCCCTTGCCGAACCACTTGCCCCCCTCGGGGCGGTCGAGGCGCGAGAAGGCCTGGGCGATGAAGGCCCGCATCCGGTCGGCGAAAGCCGTCGGCGTATCCTTGCCGGACAGGAGGCCACCGCCAGTGGCATACCGCATGAACTCGGCCTTCGAGATCTTGCCATTCCCCCGCTTACCGCTCTTGGACTTGTCGGCATTCGGGAACTCGCGCGTCAGGCTGAAGAAGGGGCCAGCCTCGTACTCATCGATGTAACCATCCCCGTTGCCATCGATCTTGGTGAAGATGGCCATGTGGATGTTGCGGAACCCGTCCCGAAGCGTCCGCGTCGCAGCGGCATCGAAGCCGGTGTTCGAGGCAGTGGACGCGACCGGTGCGACGGCAGGGCTCATGCCGCAAGCGGTAACAACGAAGACAGGAAGCAGGGCGACGGCCAAGTTGGGGGCGCGCATCGGAAGCTCCTTCCGGAGAACTCGTGGGGACGATGAAGAATACCAACACTCCCGTTATCACCTTAACCTTCTCGAAACTTTCTTAATCGAGACCCATCCCGAAGTTAAGATTTGGATAAGAAGAGTCCGGCAGGTCGGCCGCACGCAGGCGGATGGCGTGGCGACGCCGCTCCGGGTATCATGGAACGATGTCCCCCGGTGCCGGATCGGACTCCGGGTCCGACCCGCTGCGAAAGGCAAGCCTCGATGCCCTATCCGACCGAGCAGATCCGCAACTTCTCGATCATCGCGCACATCGACCATGGCAAGTCCACGCTGGCCGATCGCCTGCTCGAGTACACGGGCACCGTGGAAGCGCGCGACATGGAAGCCCAGCTGCTCGATTCCATGGACATCGAGCGCGAGCGCGGGATCACGATCAAGGCCCAGGCCGTCCGGCTCAATTACCGCGCCAGGGACGGCAAGGACTATATCATCAACCTGATCGACACCCCGGGCCACGTCGACTTCACCTACGAGGTGTCGCGCAGCCTGGCGGCCTGCGAGGGCGCTTTGCTGGTGGTGGATGCGTCGCAGGGAGTCGAGGCTCAGACGCTCGCCAACGTCTACCTGGCCCTCGAGAATGACCTCGAGATCGTTCCGGTCCTCAACAAGATCGATCTGCCCGGAGCGGAGCCCGAACGGGTCAAGGCCGAGATCGAGCAGGTGATCGGTCTCGACACTTCCGAGGCCGTGCTGGCCTCCGCCAAGGCAGGGATCGGTATCGAAGACATCCTCGAGCAGATCGTCCACCGTATTCCGCCCCCCTCGGGGGAGGCCGGAGCCCCCCTCCAGGCCCTGGTGTTCGATTCCTATTACGATGCGTACCGTGGGGTCATCGTCTTCTTCCGCGTGTTCAACGGTCAGATCAAGGTCGGTGACACCATCAAGATGATGGCTACCGGCGCCGAGGTCACCGTGACCGAGATCGGGGTCCTGCGCCCCAAGCAGACCCCCGTCAAGGAACTCGGGATCGGTGAGGTCGGCTACCTCGCCGGCGCCATCAAGAACGTGCAGGACGCCCAGGTGGGTGACACCATCACCCTGGCGCGCAACCCGGCTCAGTCCCCGCTCCCCGGCTACAAGAAGGCCATCCCGATGGTTTTCTGCGGGCTGTACACGACCTCCGCGGAGGATTACCCGCAGCTCCGCGAGGCCCTCGAGAAGCTGTCGCTCAATGACGCCTCGCTCCAGTGGGACCCCGAATCCTCGGCAGCGCTGGGCTTCGGGTTCCGGTGTGGCTTCCTGGGCCTGCTTCACCTCGAGATCATCCAGGAGCGGCTCGAGCGCGAATACAGCCTCTCCCTGATCGCGACGGCCCCGTCGGTCGCCTACCAGATCACGCTCGAGGACGAGACGGTGATGATCGTCGACAACCCGAGCCTCATGCCTCCCGCGGGCCAGATCGTGAAGATGGAGGAACCGTACGTCAAGGTCACGATCTTGACCCCGACCGAGTTCGTGGGGGCCGTGATGGAGTTAACCCAGGGGAAGCGAGGGGTATATCAGACGATGGAATACCTCACGTCGGATCGGGCTCAGCTCATCTACGAGGTACCCCTTGCCGAGCTCATCACGGACTTCTTCGATCAGCTGAAGAGTCGGACCAAGGGATACGCGTCGATGGACTACGAGCTCTGCGGCTTGCGGGAATCCAAGCTGGTAAAGCTCGATATCTTGCTCGCAGGCGAGGTCGTCGATGCGCTTTCGGCCATCGTGCATCGAGATCGCGCCTACGCCCTGGGTAAGCAACTCGCCGAGAAACTCCGGGAAATCATCCCCCGGCAGATGTTCGAGGTGCCCATCCAGGCGGCCATTGGCAGCAAGGTGATCGCGCGAGAGACCATCAGCGCCATGCGCAAAAACGTGCTTGCCAAGTGCTACGGGGGCGACATTTCCCGTAAGCGCAAGCTGCTCGAGAAGCAGAAGGAGGGCAAGAAGCGCATGAAGCAGGTGGGGCGCGTCGAGATTCCCCAGGAAGCCTTCATGGCCGTGCTCAAGATCAACGACTGACGCCGCGTGTCGGACGCGGCACGAAAGGCGGATAGAACGGTGGACCTGCCATTCCTCGACCCGACCCCTTCGGGTACGGCCAGCAACCCGATGCCCTGGGAGACGCCGAACCAGGAAAGCAGTGATGACGCCACCCTCAACGAGCTTCTGGCCCTGTATCAGACTGGCAGTGATTCTTCGCCTTTTGATACACAGGCCACGCCGCCGTTCGCGCTCGACCCCCCCCCTCGTTCGGGCAGGACAGCCCCTTCCCTCCCTTTGCCGGTCCCGAAACCGGAGCCGCGGCCTCGGACAGCCCGTTCCCTCCCTTTGCCGCCTTCGAGGATGCGCCGTCTTCACCGGCACAGGACAGCCCCTTCGCCTCGCTGCCCGGCGCAGGCCCGGATGAATTCGGCGCTCCGCTGATGGATCCGTTCGCCTCTCTCCTCGATGGGCCCGTCAGCAGCTCTCAGGGATCTCCGGACACGTCCGGCGCATCAGATGCGGTTGATGCCATCCTGCGAGATTTTGCAGCCGCCGCGCCCGTGGTAGAAGCCGCGAGTTTCTCGCCGCTGTCCGACCTGCCTCCTGTGGCAGATCCGTTCGCAAAGATTTTCGCGGACGAACCGCCCCAGGCTCCCGTCGCTGCGGTGCCTGAACCGGCCCCCTTCTTTGCCCCCGTCGCGGACCCCTTCGCGAAGATCTTCGACGACGAACCGCCCCAGGCTCCCGTCGCTGAGGAGCCTGAACCGACTCCCCTCTTCGCCCCCGTCGCGGACCCCTTCGCGAAGATCTTCGACGACGAACCGCCCCAGGCTCCCGTCGCTGCGGATCCTGAACCGGAACCGCTCCCGACTCCCGTCACGGACCCCTTCGCGAATATCTTCGCTGACGAACCGCCCCAGGCTCCCGTCACCGTCACCCCGGCTCCTGCGGTGCCGCCGGCCATCGTGGCCGCATCCCCATCCCCCGTCTTGGACGAGAAGAGGCCAACCGTGTCTGCTGCCCCCCCCCTTGCCCCCGTCCCGGCGGTCTTCGTGGCCACTGACGTCCGTCTCGAAACGGCCGATGCACGCACAGGCGCCATGCAGGCCGCGATCGCCGAACTACAGGGGCTGGCCACTGGCTACGACGCGGCCCGTGACAAGATCGACGACCTCTACGCGCAGCTGGCCAGAGCAGCAAGCGACAAGGAGAATGTCGAAAGGCTCAGCAGCCTCCTGGGACTGCTCCAGGCCGCCCGCGGTGAACTGGGGCCGAATTCCGAGCTGGCACGTCGCGCCGAGCACGTGAAGCAAACGGCGCAGGCCTTCTTCGACCTCATCAGCCGGGCCTGAAAAAGGGGTCCCGGGGCCGGCCCTCAGGCCGCCCTGGGACGGATACCGGACAGGGCCCGTTCGAACGCTTCGAGATCGTCGACACGCATCAGGGAGGGATTGTGCAGGTCCTGGGCAATTCTTCGTGCACCCTGGCCTCCCATCCAGACCGGGCAAGTGCCATCGAGCCCCTCGAGCACCACGTTCAGTTCCCTCACCGTCGTGGTGACGTCCGGCACGTAAACGAGGCTGAGGGCAACCCCTTCGGCCTCGAGCTTCCGGGCCACCCCGGCGATCTGCTTTGCCGGCAGGTCCGCACCCAGGTAACAGACGGGGATCCCGCGCCCTGCCGCCACGAGCGCAGCCAGCAAGAGGCCTAGCTCGTGGCGCTCGTTCTCCAGGGTCGCGAAAACGACGGGAGCCAGATGCGCCCAGGGATCCCGTAATCGGACCATGCTGCCGAGCAGGGTCCGGAGTGCCCCCGTAGCCAGATGTTCCCGAGCGATCCCGAGGTCATCCCGTTCCCAGGTATCGCCGACCCACTGGATGATGGGGATGGCGACGTCGTCGACGAGCGATCGCGGGGTAAAAAACGAGACGACCTCCGTCAGGATCGTATCGACTGCACGCGTATCGAAAGCCTCGAGTGCACGCTGCAGGCGACGCTCGGGTGAGCGAGAACCCACATCCATGACGGGCGCCACCGCCACGAGCAGCTCCGCCAGTGCACCATCTTCCATGCGTGCCAGACGCCCGATGCTGTGCCCCGCGTCCACGGCGCGACGCAGCAAATTCAGTCGATCGATGTCCTGATCTCGGTAGAGACGCATCCCGCGGTCGTCACGGTAAGGCGCCACCACGCCGTAACGACGCTCCCAGATGCGGATCGTATCCGGTGGAAGTCCCGTGAGCCTGGAGACGACCTTGATCTGGTGTAACCGGTCCATCTGAACCTCCTGCCAGGATCTGGATGGCAACCCCTCGGGATTGTACCCGGAAATGACTGGCGGACGCCACATTCTCTCGGGAATCAACCCCGGAGATCTTGCTTCTCGGCCACGAGCTGAGCATAGCCGCGTATCTCGACCTCACAGTCGGTGAGTCCGAGTCGATCACGCAGAGCCCGGATCCGTTCCTCCGGATCTTCGGCGCACCCAGCACCGAGCAACTCGAGTTCGACGAACAGGCCCTCGAGGCCCTCGACCTCGTCGATACAGCACGTCAGCCCCTCCAGCTGATAGGCTTCTCGCACCTTGGTCACCTGGACCGAACGTGGAAATCCCAGCCACTCGAAGGCCTCGGTCAGCAAGGGGACGACCGTGGCAGGCACAGGCTGTTCGATCTCCTCGCGCGATCGGGTGCCATCCGGGAGCATGAGGACCTCGCCCTTTCGGGTCAGCACCCAAGCCCCATCCTGCTCCCGGAGACGGAGGACCCGCCCCGGGATCCAAAAATGGAGATCGCTCTGGCGCTGGATGACCGGGGGAACGGGCGCCAGGCGCTCCCTGAGCGCGGAAGCCGTCTCCGGGTCGACCCGTAACTTGATCTCGATCTCACGTGGCTGGCTTCCCACGGGGAACCTCCTTCCTGCGGGGCCGTCTGCTGTCAATTCCATGTTAAATCACGCAAGTGCGAGCTGCGCGCCTCACATGACATGTTTAAACTCGATCCTGTCTACTCACGGAGATCTCCCACATGACGACACGCCCACTCGGATCTGGCGACTCTTTCCTGCCCAGGCCCCGGACGGCGGAACTCTCGGACCCGACCGGTGCCGGGAACGCGGTTCCGGTCGGGGACTCCCCATCCGGGACGCCCCGACCTCCCGTCGGGCGGCGGGATGAATTGCGCGTCACGCGCCCGCTACCACAAGTCCCCGCCCAGACGCCCCAGGCCTCCCCCGAGAAGGTCGAGCTGCCCTCGCGGCCACGGACGCTCTGGGAGCGCATGAAACAGGCCGTGGGAGGGGCGGCACAGGAGGCCTCGGAAGTCGCCGGTGCGATCCGGAGCGAGCTCGTGGAGGCAGAGCAAAAAATCGAACAAACCGTCGATGCAGTCGAGCGGAAGATCATCGAAACGGGCCGACGCCTGTACGAGAAAATCCTCGACCCGTTCATCGACGGAACGCCACTCGGTCCCGACGACGAATTCCAGGATGCCGGAGGCGGGCTATCCCGGCTCCTGACGAACCGTCTAGCCGTCGGGGAATCCGCGAGCATCCAGATGAACGCAGGGGGAGACATCCCGACGGAGTTCCTGGGCCTTCCCAATATCAAGCTGGATGGGGGAGGAACGCTCGAGATCAAGCGAGTCCCGCGGAGGGACGAGAGCGGCACCCCCTTGAAAGCCCCGCTCGATGCCAGGGGAAATCCTCCGACCGAGCTCGAGGTCAAGCTCACGCTCGAGAACCGGACGGGACTGGCCTATGAAGCCGCCATCGGTGCACGCGCCGGGTTGAAAGTCGGTAAGCACGTCCTGGGCGCGTCCGCTTCGGCGGAAGCCTCCGTGGAGGCTGGCGTGGCAGGCAAGCTCACCTACACCTTCTCGTTCGACCCCCGCCGCCCTGCCCACATGGAAACGCTGTCTGGACTGGTCGGCGCCCTGGCACACCGTGACATCCAGTCCCAGATGCCTGACCTCGCGCGCGAATTGCCCCGCGAATCACGGGGAGGCTGGCTCGATCACCTCACGGCCATGGAAGGGGAGGGCGGCCTTTTTGCCCAGGCCAGTGCCAGCGCCGATGCCCGCCTGGGTCTGACGAAGGTCGAGCTGGAAAGCGACGCGGAACAGGGCGCCGGGGGCAAACCGCAACTCGACCGGAGTGCAGGAACGCTGGCGGAACCCGAGGTCGATTCGCTTCGCGAGGCAGGAATGGACCACCTGCTCGAGAAGCTGGGATTCCCGGTAGGAGAAGTTGCCGCGGCCCTCGGGGGTGAAACTCGCATGGGAGTTCGCCAGGATCTCCGCAGCGGCGACCGGACCGTCTACATCAAGGTCGGGGGCGAAGGCAAGATCGGAGGTCTTGCGCTCGGCTTCGGCAAGGAAGTCTCTGCGGAGAGCAACCGTCGCCTGGCCCTGCAGGTCGATCGTGAGGGTCGCCTGAAGCAGGTGAGTATCGAGGAGACGCACTCCAGAGAGCGATTCAGTGGCATTCGCACCACGGTGGAAGATGTCTTCGGAAGGCCTCTCGATGAGGGATTCGTGGCCTCCATCGGAGACGAGGACAGCGTCCAGGTCCGGTACAACGTTCGCCCCGAGATCCTGGCGAATCTCTCGCGGAAGCTCGAGGGTACGGTCCAGGACCGTGCCGGGGCGCTCAAGGACCTGGCCGCCCTGACCATCAACCGCAAGACCGTCCAGCTCGAGGTCCCGAACCTGATCGCCCGCCACACGGACGCGTTCGAGCTCGGCGGCGAGGTCGGCCTCAAGCTACTGGGAGCCGTGGCCGTGCGAGGAAACGTGACGCTGGCCCGTGGACAAGAGACCGCGCTTGCGTCGGACGCCGCCCCGCGGAGATAATGCTTCCATGCAGATCGAAACGGACCTCATCACGGGCCAACGCACCTTCCTGGCCCGGATCCCGCTGGTGGATCCACCCGCCACATGTGTCATACGGACCTCCCCTGCCGGCGACGTACTGGCCGTGGAGCTGACCGTGGAAGGTGAGCAGGCCCGTTTCCTGCCAGGTGGGGACTACGCAGAGTTGCTCCGGTCCCGTGGGATCGACCTGTCGGACCTGGGAACCGTTCCAGCAGGTGTCCCGGTGGCACTCACGCTGGCCCCGCACGTCGACGCGCTCGACGCTCTGCCCCTCGTGCTCACCCCACCGGACGTCGAGCCACTCCTGATGGTCCTCCTCGGTCGCGTACAGGCCCCATGGCGCGTGGCGCGCCTCGAGGCACAGGCCTAGGTGGGAAGACCTCGGATCGACTCGCGAGAAGCCACGATCGGGCGGCTGGTCGAGGATCTCGTCCGCCAACCTCTCGGTCTGCATCCGCCTGCCGCATGCCTCCTGGTGGCCGACTGCCTGCTTTCCTGGATCCGCCACCCGAGGGATCTGCGTCGCCTCGAACGAGCCTGGCGCGGCTCTCTCGCGTTCGACCAGGCCAGCCGGCTACCGCTCTTTGCTCCGGACTCCGGTGAATCGGTTCCACCGGAACTCCTCTCTCGGATCGCGACCGAACTGTCCACCCAGACATGGACCCTCGAAGACGGTGAGCGCCTCGGTACGACTTTCGAGTTGCTGCTGAACCCGCAGCACCGCAAGAGTCAGGGGGCTTTCTATACGCCACGCGAGGTGGTGGACTATCTTCTCGCCCAGGGACTCCCGCCGCCCGATCGCCCCTTGCCCCGCGACTTCCGGGTACTCGACCCCTCCTGCGGTGCGGGCAACTTCCTCTCCGTGACGCTGGAGGCCCTGCATGCGCGGGTGTGGAGCCCGCTCGACGGAATCGAAGGGCGCTTCCAGCGCATGGAACGCGTACTGAAGGAGCATCTCTTCGGCGTGGACCGAGATCCCTGGGCCGTGCGTCTGGCCCAGTCGCGCCTGAGATTCGTCCAGGCCCGACTGG
>JBEIFE010000011.1:0-16795 GCA_040382575.1 Candidatus Sericytochromatia bacterium | reverse complement strand
GGATGCGTGGATCCAGGGCCATTGCGGCCTGGACCAGGTCGGCCGTGTCATCCGTCGAGCCGTCGTCGAGCACGAGGATCTCGAGGTCCGTCCAGGTCTGGTGTCGCAGCGATTCCAGGCAGGCGTCGATGCGGCCCGCTTCGTTGCGGGCGGGAATCAGCACCGAGATGGCCGGGGCAGTGGTCAGCCCACCAGGTGCGGGCGAGGCAGGTTCTCGCGAGGGCGGTTCGCGTTCCCCGATGCCCGACACTCCCGCCGCGGCCAGCACCGGGACCCTGGAGGCCCGGCTGAGGTCATCGTAAGCAGGAGGCCCCGGGACGGTGAAGACCTCCAGGTTGTCCGTGACCAGGCGATGCTGGAGCAGCAGCAGACCTGCGAGGGTCCAGTCGAGAACGGTCCAGGGCGTCATCGGGAACGGGACGCGTCAGCCGAGCGTGGTCTCCTCGACATCCAGCGAGATGTCGAGGCTACCGGCCGAGTGGGTGAGCGCACCCACCGAGATGAAGTCGACCCCCGTCTCGGCCACGGCGCGGACCCGGGAAAGCGTGATGCCTCCGGAGGCCTCGAGCAGGACGCGACCCGCCGCGATCCGGACGGCCTCGCGCATGACTTCGAGCCCCATGTTGTCGAGCATGACCAGGTCTGCGCCCGCGGCGATCGCCTCCTCGAGCATGAGCAGGTCCTCGACCTCGACCTCGATGCGGGTCGTCGCGGCGGCCCCGGCCCGGGCACGCTGGACGGCCTCTGCGATCGAGCCCGCGATCGCCAGATGGTTGTCCTTGATCATGATGGCGTCGGCCAGCGCGAAGCGGTGGTTCCGGCCGCCGCCCACGCGCACGGCGTACTTCTCGATCAGGCGCAGGCCCGGCGTGGTCTTGCGGGTGTCGAGGATCTGCGCCCGGGTGCCGGCGACGGCCTCGACGTGCAGGCGCGTCACGGTGGCGATCGCGCTCATCCGCTGCATGAGATTGAGGATGAGGCGCTCGGCCATCAGGAGGGATCCGGCCGGTCCCTCGATGCGCGCCAGTTCCGTGCCGGCCTCGAGGGCATCGCCCTCTTGCACCCGCGTGTCAAGCTTCAAGGACGGGTCGACGATCGCGAGCACGCGCGACACGACGGGCAGCCCGGCCACCACGCCTTCCTGCTTGAGCAGCAGCGTGGCGCGGCACGTGCAGTCGGGTGGGACGACCGTCCGGGTCGTCAGATCGCCCCAGGCCCAGTCCTCGCGCAGCCAGGACTCGAGCAGGGGATCGAGGATCAGCGGGTGGAGGTCGGTTCCAGCACCCGGAGCGACTGGGCGAAGCGTCGTGACCATGCGGGATCTCCTGATGGGGCGCCATCCGTGCGCCAGTGGGTGCCACGGCATTCCGTCCGCCAGAGCGCCGCGCGCGCGACGAGTTCGGCCGTCTGCAGCATGTTGCGCAGCTCATGGAGCGGCCGGTCGAGGGTCTCGAGGCAGGCGCGCTCGACCTCGAGGCGCCAGGGTTCGAGCTGCTGGAGGGCCGCAAGCAGTCCGTTTTCGTCACGCAAGAGGCCCGCGTGCTGCCACATCAGGGCGCGCAGGTCGTGGCGCAAGGTGGCGACATCGAGGTCGGGACGCGCCACGGGGCCCAGGCGCGGCTCGGTTCGTCCCATGCGGGCCGGAGCCACCGGGAGAGAGGCGATCGCCACGGCGACGCGGCGCGCGAAGACCACGGCCTCGAGCAGCGAGTTGCTGGCCAGGCGGTTCGCCCCGTGCACGCCCGTGCTGGCCGCCTCGCCGACGGCGTACAGGCCGGGAACCGTCGTCCGGCCCTCGTAGTCGGTCTTCACGCCTCCGATGAAGTAATGCGCGGCAGGGGCCACCGGGATGGCCTCGCGGGTGGGGTCGATCCCCTGCTGGCGGCAGAAGCCCATGATCGACGGGAATCGCGCCTCCACGACCTCGGCGGGCAGGTGCGAGGCATCGAGGTGGACGTGGTCACGACCGTCACGGACCATCGCATCGGCGATCGCCCGGGCGACGACGTCGCGTGGTGCCAGTTCCCGGTCGGCGTGGTACCGGTCCATGAAGGCCTCACCGCGGGCATCGCGGAGGAGGGCTCCCTCGCCGCGCACGGCTTCCGAGATGAGGAACGTCGGCACGCCGGGGCGCGAGAAGGCCGTCGGGTGGAACTGCATGAACTCGAGGTCGATGACCTCGCCACCGGCCCGGTAAGCCAGGGCCACGCCATCGCCGGTGGCCGTCGCGGGGTTGGTGGTGTGCAGCCACAGGGCACCGGCGCCGCCCGAGGCGAGTACGGTGGCACGGGCATGCAGGGCTTCCACGTTGCCTCCGGACGAGAGCACGATCGCGCCCTCGCATCTGCCGTCCTGGATCCAGAGGTCGACGACGAAGGTGTGCTCGCACGTCCGGATGGCCGGATGGGCGCGCACCTGCTCGACAAGGGCGCGCTCGATCTCGTGGCCCGTGGCATCGCCGCCCGCGTGGATCACGCGTCTGCGCGAGTGCGCGGCCTCGAGCGTGGTCTGCAACTCGCCGTCGGCGCCGCGGTCGAACCGTACCCCGGCTGCGAGCAGCTCGCGGAGCTGCTCGGGACCTTCGTGGGTGAGGATGTCCACGGCCTCGGTGTCACACAGGCCCGCACCGGCGACCAGCGTGTCGGCGGTGTGCAGCGTGGGCCCGTCGTCCCCGGCGATCGCCACGGCGATACCGCCCTGGGCGTATCGCGTGTTGCTCTCCATGAGGTCCTGCTTGGTGACCAGCACGACCTCGAGGCCCTCGCGCGCGACCTGCAGGGCGGTCCAGAGGCCGCTGATGCCGCTGCCGACGACCAGCACGGGCAGGGAAGACGCGGATTCGAGCGGTTCGGACGGCATCGGTGACTCCTGCAGGGTCCCGGGGCGAATCGGGTCTGCTATTTTACCACGGGGCCCGATGCGGTCTCCTGGATCTCGACGACTTTCGTCACCCACGGGCCCGGGCCATCCGCCTGTCCCGGGAGGGCCTTCACGTACCGCCCCTGGATGTGAACGCGGGTCAGGTCGGGGGTCCGGAGGGGCTTCTCGAAGGTGAGGTGGCCTTCCCACGGCTGGTTCGCGTGGGTGGGCCAGAACCCGGAACCGAGATACCAGGCTTTCACGGTGGCCGTGAAGGGGTGGACGGTTCCGACCTTCCTCGAGGCGAATCTCGTGACTTCCCTGCCACGGGCAGAAGCCAGCAAGAACGGAACCACCAGCTTCCTGTCCGTCGTCGGAAACAGTCCGCTCGTCTCGACATCCAGGGTGGTCAAGTTCGTCGGGACGCCGGTCGGGGGCTGACTGCAGGCGGTCATCGTGAGGGCCACGGCGAGGGTGAAGAAAGCGAACCGGGTATGTTGCGGGAGTTTCAAGTCTGCACCTAGATCTCGACGACCTTCGTCACCCAGGGGCCCGCACCCATCTTCTGTCCTGCCAGGGCATCCAGGGTGCGGCCCGTGATCGTGACCCGGGTCCGGTCAGGATTCCGGGTGGGGCCCTCGGATTTCATCGTGCCTTCCCACCGCTGCTTATCGTACTGAGGCCAGAACATGGAACCCGGATTCATCACCAGCGCGGTGGCCTTGAAGGTCCGGACGTCACCGGTCTTGCTCACCTCGATCTGGGTGACCTTTCTGGCATCTGCGGCCTCCCTGATGAACAGGTACACGGCCTTTTCGTTGGCGGACCGGAACACGGCAGTCGCCTCGACATCCTGGCTCGTGGTTTTCGGGGCAGATGGTGCGCTGTTCGGGGACTGACCGCAGGCGGTCACGGTGAGGGCGGTCACGAAGGTGAGGGCGAGGGGAGCTGGATTCAGTCGTCGGTCGAGCATCCGGGTGAACAGCCTTTCGAACGGGGGTGATGTCACTTCTTTCAAGTGTTCTGGTGCTGTCAAGAATGATGATGCCGTTCATTTTCGAAGAGAACGGACGATCGAATACGGCGGACAGGTGGAACAGGGTCGAAACGAGTTGCTCCAGGTCTAGATTTCGAAGGACATTTCATGCCACGCGCCAGGCTTCTCACCCTGGTTGGCCCTGCGTCCCCTCATCAAGACAGACGGATTGGGGGCGGAGACCACCTTCCGCACTGAGCCCTCCCAGGTCTCGTAATAATACTGGGGCCAGAATATGGAATCGGGTTTAATCCGCTTCACGGTGGCAGTGAATGTGAAATCTGTGCCGCCAGTCCTGATCACATTGGTCTTGGTGACCGTGCAATAGCCTATGACAGCCTTGAGGAAGTGAATCACCAACTTTTCTTCAGTCGAGCGGAAAAGCCCACTTGCCGCGACATCCGCCGTCGATGCCGTCGTGGTCGAAGGTGCGCTGGAAGGGGTCTGCCCACAGGCAGACATGATGAGTGCGGTGATGAGGGCCAGGGCAAGGAGGCCCGGGTTGAGGCGTCGGTCGAGCATCCGGGTGAACAGCCTTTCGAACGGGGGTGATGTCGTTTCTTTCGGGTGTTCCGGTGCTGTCAAGATTTATGATGTCGTTAAATTAGGGGGGGTTTTCGGTTAAAAACCGTGGCAAGCGCGACTTGGCACGGTTCAACTCTTGAAGGGGTGGGTCCCTTTATGTACATTTGAAGTGTACAGATGGAGGTCGATTTGCGAGACGTGAAGGTGACCGACCTGAGGAGCCATCTGCCGGCCTTTTTGGCCGCCGTTCAGGGGGGGGAAGAGATCCGGATCCTCTTGCGCGGCAAGGTGATCGCACGGCTCGTCCCGGAGCGCGGCGATGTCGAGGCCGCTCGGTCCCGGTTGCTCGCGCTGCGCGGCCAGGCGCGAATGGGCGATCTGATTTCCCCCCTGGAAGCAACCTGGGACGCCGAACGGTGATCGTGCTCGATACGCATGTGCTGGTCTTCGATGCGCTCGATCCCGGGCGCCTGACGCCACCGGCGCGCGAGGCCATCCAGGATGCTTCCGAGCGAGGGGTTCTGGCCTGTGCCGACATCTCGCTCTGGGAGATCGCGATGCTGCTCGCCAGGGGGCGCCTCGAAATCGCGGTCGAACCCGGTCCATTCCTCTCGGACCTGGTCCTGGCAAGGGGCCTGCGCATCCTCCCGATCACCCCGGAGATCGCCGTCCTGGCGCAATCGGATCGGTTCTCCCACGGTGATCCTGCCGACCGGCTCATCGCGGCCACGGCGCTTGCTCACGGGGCCCGGCTCGTCACGGCGGATCGCCGGCTTCTTGACGTGCCCGATCTGCCCACGGTCTGGTGAGGGTGGATAGCGGTCGGATCATCCGCATCAGGGAGGCGTTCATGCGTCGAAACTTGTCCGCGGTGTTCGCCGCGATCGCCTTCGTGGTTGCGGGTTTCATCACTCCAGGGGGCACCTCCGCGCAGGCCGCCGGGACCTCGACCTGGATGGATGCCCTCGACGAGGTCCATCCGCGCCCCCTCCTCGAGAAGGCCTGGACGATGCGGGCCCGGGAGCGGCTGTGGCTGGCCGGGATCCATCGGGATGCCGCGATCCGGCGTCGGGCGCTTGCGGATTCGCTGGAGGCCTTACAGAAGGCCAGCCGGGCCAGCACGGACGCGCGAGAGCGCGAGCGGCTGACCCGGCTGATCGGGCGGATCAAAGAACTGGGCGAGACCCCCGGTGGGCATCCAGCGTGGCGGTCGGTGCTGGCTGCCCTGGCCGGTATCGTGCGGGACCGGACTCGGGAAATCGAGTTGCTCGAAGAGGCGATCGCCACCCCCTCGAAGCCCGCGAGATGACGCCTACGGCGTCACGATGATCGAGAGCCTGGGACCGGGGTTCGAGGGGAACGAGATATCACGGCCGTTCACCACGTATCGGTTCGTCTTCTGGCCGGCATTCTCGAGCTTCATCAGGGAACCTTCCCAGGTCTTCAGACCCCGGGCCGGGATGAGCTTGGATTCGGCGTTCTGGACCTGGACCTGGGCCTTGAACGCACGCTGCGTGCCGCCGGAGACCACGACCTTCGTGACGCGCATGGTCTGTTCACGCACGACCTGCTTGAGGAACATGGCGACGGCCTTTTCTTCGGGCGACTTCAAGAGGCTGCTCGCCTCGAGATCCTCCGCGGCTGACGCGCTTGCCGTCGGGGCCGTGGTCGGGGACTGACCGCACGCGGTCAAGGTGAGGGTCGAGAACAGGGCCAGGAACGACAGTCCGGAAAGGAGACGCTGCATCTGCACGGGGTGTTGGACCTTTCTTCAGATCTTGACAGAGACTTCGGGTAGCAGGTTGCGGGGGCTACCGGCCGTGACGTTCAGGAAGCGCGCCATCATCATCCGGGACTGCAGATCGACCTTCCCCTGCCAGGTCTGGAGTTCGTAACGCGGCCACAGGACACTACCGGGGACCTTCACCCGGGTCCGCGCCTCGAAGGCATACTGTTCATCGCCCCGGGCCGTCACCTTCAGCTCGGCGACCGAGGTGTTCCAGGGAAAATACTTGAGGCCCTGCACGACGGCCTTCTCGGCGGGCGTGGTGGCGCGGGCACTGGCCGTGACGGCCTCGGCCGTCGTCGGTGAAGTCGTTTCGGGCGCCTTGCCACACGCGGTGACCAGCAGGGCGGCCAGGATGCCCGTCAGGGCGAGGGATCGGACCGGCATCGGGGTGCAATCTCCGTTCTCGAGGGGCACATGGACTTCATCGATGGTTTGCTCACTGTTAAGTCTCAAGAAACGGTTATGTTCGCGGTAAAGTACGTTGAAAACGGGCCCGGTCGAAACCGGGCCCGTCCTGCATCGTGAAGGTGATTCGCGAGCCTCAGCGCAGCGCGTCGCGGTAGAAGCTCCAGTTGCCCTCACCGAGGCCCGCGATCAGCTTCGCGCATTCGTGCTTGACGCCGGCCACGGTCTTGAACTCGTGGCGGATCCCCAGGCGATCCAGGTGTCCGTGGAAGGCGACGTTGTCGCTGAGCGTGAAGTCCAGATCCCCGATCACCTGCCGGATGCGCTGGGTGCCGCGAAGGGCGCGAACGTTGGCCGTCGTGATCGTGAGGGGGCTGCAGGCGCGGTAGTAGGCCATGTCGTTTCCGTAGACGGTGCGGAGGATCTCGTTACGTTCCTCGGGATTCTCCGTGGCTCTCGGGCCTGAGAAATCCAGGTCGAGGGTGCCCGCCGCATCCATCGAGACGGTTCCGAACAGCTCCGGATACTTGAAACCGAGGCGCCCCGCGCCGTATCCGCCCATGCTGAAGCCCTCGACGATCCGCCCCTTGCGATCCGCGATCGTCCGGAAGCTGCGGTCCACGAGCGGGAGCAGTTCCCGGATGATCATGGTCTCGATCGGCTGCTTGCCATCCTTGGAGTTCACGTACTGGCCGTGATCGAGGCCGTTGGGGAAGACGATCAGCATCGGGGGAATCTTGCCTGCCCGGATCGCCGCATCGAAGGTCCCGGCCAGCTGGGGGATGCCCTGATACGGGGAATCCGAACCGTGCAGCCAGTAGAGGACCGGGAACCGCTGGGCCCGGAACTGGGTATAGGCGGGCGGCGTGTAGAGGTGGTAGCTGACCTTGGAGCGGGCGGCGCTGCTGGCATAGGTATGGAAGGTCACCCCGGCCGCCTGGACCTGCGGCGTGACCCAGGCGATGGCCGTCGTCGCCGGGCTCGTGGCCTGGATGGTGAATCCTGCTTGATCCGGGGATTCAGACACGACGGCGGGAGCGAAAGCTTCCGGATTCATGGAGGTGCTCGCCGTCAGGGGCGCGTTCCCGCAGGCGGAAAGCAGACTGGCAAAGATGAAAAGTCCACCGAAAAGCTTCGTGCGATGCATGGTAATTTCCCCCGTCTATCGAGTGAGCTGGCGGCCCCCCGGCCGCCTTGCCGTTCACGAGAGGGTTGTCCGTGAGCGGTTCACGGCTTGTTCACACGGCCTGTCCCGGCCAAGAAGGGGTTATGTTTCTCGTAAGTTTCGGCTGAGCCGGCGGGTTCTGCTGAAAAACCCGCGAAGAGACACTCATGGCCCCCTTCTCGAGGTGACGATGATCCCCCTGCTCACTCCAGCCTGGAATCGTCTCGCCGGGGGCGCGAAGCGTGAGGCCCTTTCTCGGGTGGCGCGTGAAGAGGCCGTCGTGGCCAGGGCCGCGGTCCCTCGAAATGTCTGGCGCCCCGGGGTCTGGCGTCCGGCCGCACCCTCATCCGCCAGCAGATCGGCCAGAATCTCGAGACGCGGGCCCTCGATCTCTCGACGACCATCGTGAACCCGTATGCCATCGCTTCGGGCCCGCTTTTTCCCGGTCAGACCGGCCCCGGCGCGGGCCCCGACGTGGCGCGGCAACTCTTCGAGCGCCTGCAGGCCCTGGCGCACGGGTTACAGGGTTTACCGAACGGGGCTGTCATCGCCGAGATATGGGCCCGGGCGGGCTTCACGCCCGATCCCCGCCATCCGATGCTCCTCTACACCCAGCGCCTTCCCGTCACCTGAACCGCCGGCTGTCGTATCATGGAGGGTCCCCGATCCGGAGGCTTCCATGTCGACCCCGCGCCCCACGCTCGAAGACAGTCGCCCCATCCTGCAGCGGGTCTGGGGCTACCCCGACCTGTTGCCCGGCCAGCACGAGGCCGTCCAGGCCTTGCTCGAAGGCGCCGACAGCCTCGTCATCCTGCCCACGGGCGGCGGGAAGTCCATCTGCTACCAGTTGCCGGCCCTTGCCCTGCCGGGGACGGCGCTCGTCGTGTCTCCCCTGATCGCGCTCATGAAGGACCAGGTCGACGGTCTGGTGCAGCTTGGGGTGCCAGCCGCCGCCTACAACTCGACGCTTTCGGCTTCCGAACGGGCCCGCATCCGCCAGGAGCTCACGGCGGGCCGCCTGAAGCTCCTTTACCTCTCGCCCGAGGCGCTTGCCAGCCAGGAGGGTGCGACGGCTACCCTCGACCTGCTCTCGGGAGTCACGCTCTCGTTCGTCGCGATCGACGAGGCGCACTGCATCAGCCAGTGGGGTCACGACTACCGTCCCGCCTACCGGGCTCTCGGGCGCCTGCGCGAGCGCATCCCGCACCTGCCGATGCATGCGTTCACGGCGACGGCTACCGAACAGGTCCGTGCCGACATCGTCGAGTCCCTGGGACTGCGCGAGCCGCGGCTGCACGTGGGGGACTTCGACCGGCCGAATCTCGTCTACCGCACCCGACTGCGAACCGATCTCGCGGCCGATCTCGAGGACATCCTGGGGCGTCACCGGGGCGAGGCGGGTGTCGTGTACGCCATCTCGCGCAAGCAGGTCGAGCAGATCGCGGCCGAACTCTCCCGGCGCGGACACAAGGTCGTGCCTTACCACGCCGGCATGGATGCGGCCACGCGGGCCCGTCACCAGGAGCTGTTCGCCTCGGAAGAGGTCGACGTCGTCGTCGCGACCGTCGCTTTCGGGATGGGCATCGACCGCTCGGACGTGCGCTTCGTGATCCACGCGGGACTGGCGCGCTCGATCGAGCACTACCAGCAGGAAGCGGGACGGGCCGGCCGCGATCGCGAATCGGCTGAATGTATCCTGCTTTATCACTATGCCGATCTGATGACCTGGGAGCGCATCCTGGCTCCCGATGCGTCCGGTGGGGCTCCCACGCCCGAGCAGGAAGCCTTTTCGGCTCGCCAGCTGGAGCAGGTGCGGGAGGTCTACCAGTATGCGAGCTCGCCCGTGTGCCGTCACCGTTTCCTGGTGCGCCACTTCGGTCAGGACTATCCCGCCGATTCATGCGGTGCCTGCGACGTCTGCCTCGGCGAGCATGCCGAGCAGGAGGGCGCTGGCGAGATCGCGCGCCAGATCCTCGAGGCCGTCCGCCAGACGGGGCAGACCTTCGGCGCCGGCCATGTCATCGAGGTACTCACGGGCGGAAATGCGGAAAAGCTCGTGCAGCGCCGTCACGACCGTCTTCCCATATACGGTGCGCTCAGGACCCACGACCGCAAGGGCCTGACGGCCTGGATAGGGCAGCTCGTGGCCCAGGGCTTTCTGGCGCGCGGCGAGTACCAGGGCCTGCAGCTCACACCGACGGGTGAGGCCTTGCTCGCGGGTCGAGGGCAGGCCCGCCTCACGCGATCGGCCGCGACGACCCGCGGTCGTTCCGGGTCCGTGCGCGATCGCCTCGCGGGGGAAGACTCGACCGGTTTCGAGACCCTCCGTGCCTGGCGCCGCGAGGTGGCTCGCGAGCGTGGTGTCCCGGCCTACATGGTGCTGTCGGATGCCGTGTTGCTCGCGCTTCTCGAGGCCAGACCCAACAGTCCGGGGGAACTCCGGCGTGTCCAGGGGATCGGTGAGGCGAAGGCCCGGGATCTCGGTGACAGCGTGCTGAGGATCCTCGCGTCTCTGCCCGCTGCCATCCCCGCTTCCATTCCCTCCTCAGCCTCTCCTGCTCGTCCTCAGGCTTCTCCGAAGGTCGTGGTTTCACCGTCCACGAATGTCAGCGGCGCCGATTCGCCGCGTCCCTCCCGGGAAGCCACGCGAGCTGCCAGCCCTGCCCCGGATAAGGGTGGCGTGTCCACGTATCACGTGACCCTCGAGGCCTTCCGGGAGGGCAAGAGCCTCGTGGCGATCGCCCAGGAGCGCGGTCTCAAGCCGGCGACGATCGAGCAGCATCTGCTGACCCTGGTGAAGACCGGAGACCTCGCTCCCGATGAGGTCCTGCCGGCGTCGCAGCTGAATCCCGTGCTCGAGGTGATGCGCCAGGTCGGGGTGGGCCTGCCTCTCTCGGTCTACAAGGGCCTTCTCCCCCGCGAGACCTCGTACATGGCCATCCATCTGGCGCTTGCCGAGCTGCTGCGGCAGGGGGACAGGCCCTCCGGCGACCCCATGCTCCGGGAGCAGCTGGAGCCCCTGGCCCGGATGGTGACGGCGCAGGAGCCCGCCGATCCCGACCGCGTCGAGCAGGCTCTGAGCCATGCCGACTGGCGCATCCGGGCCGTCGCGGCTCAGGCGCATGTGCATCTGCCGCCCCTGGGCTGGGCCACCTGGGAGCGCCGCCTGCGCGCCGAGCCGCATGCGACGGTCCGCAAAAACTGGATCGCCATCCTGGTCCGGGATCCCGCGTCCCGGGTGGATGCGGGCCTCGCGATGCTCGAGGCCGACAGCCGGCTAGAGCCCGGAGATAGGGCGGCCGCGCGGGCTACCCGGGCCCTCCGGGAAAGTCGGCGTTCGAACGAGGGTGAGTGAGAGGGGCCTGACCGACCGTCAGGCTCTGGCCAGGCTCGACTTCCGTTGCCAGGCCATCCAGACGAGCCCCAGCCCCATGACCACGAGCGTCACCAGCCCGCGCGGGGGATAGCCGTTTCCGGTGAGCAGCAGCACGTCCTGGCGGTAGGTCCACAGATTGTGCTGGCTCGACAGGCTGATGAAGAAGATCCACGGGGCATGGAGCCCCATGGACAGCCAGAGGCTCTTGCTCCACGCGGCGTAGCTGAAGAGCAGTCCCGTGACCATCAGGCAGGAGAATCCCGTGAGAGCGTCGGACCACAGGATGCCCGGGTGAAACACGTGGCAGAGCGCAAAGAGGGCGGAACTGCCGGCCATGGCCTGGGCCGGGGACCGGTCCCGCAGGAGGCTCCGGAGGATGATGCCCCGGAACAGGAACTCTTCGGCCAGCCCCATCAGGAGGCCGGCCAGCGCGTCCAGGCCGGTGTCTCGCCAGGGCCAGGTCGCCGGGGCTCGCCACGTCGTCCAGCCGAGGGCGATCGCTACCCCGTACGTGAGGACGATGCAGAACACGCCGCCCAGGAGGCCTTCCGCGAGGTGATCCCCCCGGAAGCGGAGGCCGAGGTCACTCCAGGGACGTCGCTCCAGTCCCTTCCAGAACCAGACGATCGCCACCGGAATGAAGGCGTAGAGGCCGTTGGTGTAGGCGTCCTGGATGTTCCGGGGCAGGCGTTCGAGGTGGGCCCAGTCGAGCTCCGTCGGGCGAAACACGACCAGCAGCAGTGCACTCCAGAGAAGCGCGAAGCCCACGGTTCCGGCCGTCAGGAGGCCCAGATTGGCCCAGGACGAACGCCTCGTCTCACCCATGGACCCGGTCACGCTCCGGTCCGGGTCCGGTCGAGCCGGCTTCCCGTCCCAGGACCTCGCGCGTGATGTACAGGGGGCGCCCCTTCACCTCGTCGTAGATCCGTCCGATGTACTCGCCGATGATGCCGAGCGAGATGAGCTGGATCCCGCCCAGGAGCAGCGTGCAGACGATCTGGGAGGCCCACCCGGCCAGGGCCTCGTGGGTGAAGAGCTTGATCCACACGACCCAGAGAATGCCCAGGAAGGCCGTGACGGCCGTGACGAAGCCCATGTAGGTCGCGAGCTGGAGCGGCGCGAACGAGAAGCTCGTGAGACCGTCGAAGGCGAACTTGAGCATCTTCTTGAGCGGATACTTCGTGACCCCGGCAAACCGTTCATCGCGGACGAACGAGACGCCCGTCTGCCGGAAACCGATCCAGCTCACGAGTCCCCGGATGAAGCGATGTCGCTCACGCAGGCCCTTGAAGGCCTCGATGGCCTTGCGGTCCATGAGGCGGAAATCTCCGGTGTCCACCGGGATGTCCACGGACGTCACGCGTCTGAGCAACCGGTAGAAGGCCGCTGCCGTGGCGCGCTTGAACAGCGAGTCGCCCTGGCGCTTTTCCCGGACGGCGTACACGACCTCGAAACCCTCGCGCCACTTCGCCGCGAGGCGCGCGATGACCTCGGGGGGGTCCTGGAGGTCGGCGTCGATCACGACGACGGCATCGCCGGCGGCCAGCTCCATGCCGGCGGTGATGGCCGCCTGGTGGCCGAAGTTCCGGGCGAAGTCGATGACCCGGATGCGGGGGTCTGCTTCCGCGAGCTCCCGCAGAAGGGCGATCGAGCGGTCCCGGCTCCCATCGTTGACGAACACCAGTTCGTAGGTGTCACCCAGGCCGTCCATGGCCCCCTTGAGGCGACGGTACAGCTCGGGCAGGACCTCTTCCTCGTTGTAGATGGGGATGACGATGGAGAAGGTGGGATGGTTCACCCGGGACTCCCTGTCAAGAACGAGCCACGAGGCTCACGCCGAGGACGATCAGGCCCACGCCCGCCCAGCGGACGAGGCTCACATTTTCCTTGAAGACGACGACGCTGGCGACGACCCCGACGACGTATCCGAGGCTCATGAGGGGATAGGCCACGCTCAGCGGCAATCGCGACAGCACGTTGAACCAGACCAGGGTCGCCACGGCATAGGCCACGCAGCCCCCGATGATCGGCCACGACGTGATCAGGGCGACCACGTTCGCGATCGCCCCGCGACCATCCACCATGAATCCGCCGACCTGCTGGAGACCGGTCTTCCACATGATCTGACCGCCCGTGAGCATCAGGGCCGTCGCGATCGCGAGGACGTGTGGGGACGGGGAAGCGAACTTCAGGATGGACATCCGGTTTCCTCGGAAGGGCTTTCGGGGGGCAAGGCGAGACGGGCCATCCGGTTCAGCCAGACCAGCGCGACCCCCGACACCAGGCTCGTGGCCACCAGCAGGGGCAGGACGAGTCCCTTCAGGGCGTCAGGCTTGTACTGCGCCAACCGGTGCATCAGGGCGCCGAGACCGAGATGGGCCAGGACCAGATGATGGGCGACCGTCCAGATCTGCTCCGCCAGCGTCAACCCCATCGCCAGGAGAACCACGCCCGTGGCTACCCTCCAAGGAAGCGGATGCCCGAAAGATTCACGAGACATAGTAGCGTTCCACCAGCCGGACGAGGCACGCGAGATTCAGGAGAATCGCGAGCGCCGCCCAGGCGAGCGCCGTCGCCCGGGCCCGGTCGCGGGGGATCCATGTCATCGCGCCGTTCACCAGGACCGCGGACACCGGCAGGACCATCGGAAGCCAGTACCGTCCCTGCAGGACCTGACTGCCCGTCGCACGGATCATGCGCCATTCGATGACGTACAGAAAGGCGAGATAGAGAAGAGAACCGGCGAGCGGCGCGAGCTGACGCAGGCGATCTGCCCCGGGATGACGCGAGGCTACCAGGGTGCCGATGCCGGCCCCCCAGCCCAGGATCCCGAGGAGGTCGTAGATGAAGCCGGGCAAGCGGGTGTCGAGCCAGCCGAAGTTGGCCCAGTAGCTCACCACCCACATGTCGTGCAGGCGCGTGGTGCCAGGCTTCAGGAAGTAGTGCCAGACGTAGCGCGGGAGTGACATCGGATCGGGCGTCTGCGACCCCGGCAAGGGCGGGAAAAGGGCGCCGTACTTCTCGTGACAGACCGCGAGCCAGGGCACCCAGAACAGCATCATTCCCGCGAGGAAGGCCAGGCCCGGCATCAGCCACTGGCGGAAAGCCCACTTCTGGCGGATGGCGGCGAGGCTCGCGATGAGCGGCACGGCCCCTGCCCAGAAGATCATCGTCGGCTTCGTCACGAGTCCCAGGCCCACCAGCAGTCCCAGGATGGCCCCCTGCCACACGGCCATCGGGTGACTGGCCCACCGGGTCAGGGCCACGATGACGAGGCTGGCGATCGCGATGCAGGCCGCGTCGTTGTTCACCGACACCCCGAGCATCGAGAACATGGGATGGAATCCGACCAGCAGGGAGAAGGCCGCCTGTACGGGCCATCCCAGGAGCGGCCACATCCATCCCGCGAAGGCGAAAGCGGCCACGACGGTGATCAGGACGAACGCGATCGACAGGGCTCTCACGGCAAACACCCGGTCGATCACCGTTCCGTCATGAAACAGCCGGTAGACGAGGGACGCCGGGAAGTAATAACCGGGACCGTAGACGGCGGCCGACGAGTTGCCGTCACTCACGCGTCCCAGGGCCGGAAGGCGCCTCAGGCGTTCTTCACCCGGTCCCAGATCGGTGCCGGAGAAGGGCTGACGGACGTCGGGCCGGAATGCGACGGCACCCAGCCGGGTCTCGTAGGCCGTGAGGTCGACCTCGGGTGAGGCGACGTTGACGGGGCGCGCAGGCATGTAGGTCGGGATCTGGCCCGTCTCGGCCAGGAATTGCACGTAGTCGAAGTGAGCCGGTTCGTCCGGGGTCTGCCAGAGGGGAACCAGCGCGAGCCAGGCCAGTTGCTTGACGAGCACCAGGGCCAGGATGAGGGGGATGACCCAGCCCGGTGTGAAGCCGTCGCACCCGGAGCGACCGGTCCGTGTGGTGGGGGTGGTCAAGGACGGGGTGGTCATGGGCGAGCCCTGCTGTCCCGGTCGTCGCGCAGGCTCTCGAGTTCGTGGCGCAGCAGCCCCAGCTCCTGCGCGAGGTCCCGGTTCCGGTCGGCCAGCCGGGTGAGGACCACCGCATAATGCAGCAGCAACAGGTAGGCTCCCGTGATCAGGATCAGGAAAAGTGCGGCAGGCGGATAGGCCACGCCCAGCGTGTAGGAGATGCGGGTCAATAGGTCGCGCCAGAGGGACAGGCCCAGGAAGGCCACGGCGATCGCGAGCCAGAGCAGCGAGTACTCCTCGCGCAGGCGCTTGCGCTTGAGCAACTGCAAGACCGTCCCCAGGGCCACGAGACTCCCGAGCACTGCGACCACCTGGATCCGGAAGATCTGGACCTCAGGCATCCCGGCTCCTCCCCTGGCGGATCGGGGCGCGAAGGACGTTCAGGCCGATCGCGAGCATGACCTTGACCATGTAGTATGCAGACCGGAACCCTTGAATCGAGGACCGTCCCCCCTGCCGTTCCTCCATGGCGACGGGGATCTCGCGGATGCGAAATCCGTTCCGTCCCAGCAGGATCACGGCCTCGGGTTCCGGGTAGTCGACCGGGTAATGGCGGGCCAGGAAGGCGATCGCCTCGCGCCCGTAGGCGCGGAAGCCCGAGGTGTTGTCCGTGATGCGTTGCCGGATCGCCAGGGAATTCACGATGGCGAAGAGGCCGATCCCGACCCGTCGCAGGGCGGTCGAGCGGAAGCTCTCGATGCCCAGGAACCGCGAGCCGATGACCATGTCGTGGTCGGGCCCGAGTGCCGCGACCAGGCGGCGGATCTCATCGCCCCGGTGCTGTCCGTCGCCATCGACCTGGACGACGAAGTCGAACCCGTGCCGGTGGGCGTACTTGAATCCCGTCTGGACGGCTCCCCCGATCCCGAGGTTGCAGGGAAGGTCCACGATCTCGCAGAGATGCGTCGCCCGGGCCACGGCGGAGGTCGCATCGACGGACCCGTCATTCACGACGAGTACCGTCGCCTCGGGCAGGTGGGTGGCCAGGTCTCGCACCACCTTCTCGATGTTCAGGGCCTCGTTGTAGGCGGGGACGACCACCAGGAGGCGCCCGGGCAAGGCTGCAGGAACGGTCTCGTGCAGGCTCTGGATCGAACGGGGCAGGGTCACGATGTCCATTCCTGAGGTGGCGGGAACCGGCACCCCATGCTACCACGGCCTCGTCCCGGGAATCATTCGAGCGCATGCATTGCCAGGACCCCCGTGGAAATGGCTCCATGGGAGGGGTCCGACCTACCGGATCGTGTTGCCGTTCGAGCTTCGGATAGGAATGAGTTGATGCAAGTTCTCGTGACCGGCGGAGCCGGTTTCATCGGCTCCCATACCGTGGCCCGGCTGCTGGCCGGGGGGCATACCGTCCGTGTGCTGGACGACCTCAGCACCGGCAAGCGCGAGAACCTGGCGCCGTTCGGGTCGGCCGTGACCCTCCTCGAGGGGGACATCACGGATCTTGCAGACGTCGAGCGCGCCGTGGACGGCATGGATGCGGTCATGCACCTGGCGGCCGTCGTGTCGGTGCCCGTCTCGGTCGAGCGGCCGCTGTTCGCGCACGCCGTGAATGCCACCGGGACCCTGAACGTCCTCGATGCGGCCCGCCGGGCCGGGGTGCGTCGCGTCGCCTACGCCAGTTCGGCCGCGGTGTACG
>JBEIFE010000010.1:0-17833 GCA_040382575.1 Candidatus Sericytochromatia bacterium | reverse complement strand
TGGGGACAGGACCAGGAAGTCTCCACCGGCGAGGACTTCGCTCGCATCTGGCGATCGCAGGTCGATCTCGGAACGGGTATCGCCACGCTCGAGATCGACCAGTTTCATCTCGATCCCGGAACGGGCCTTTACCATCGTGTGCGCGAGACGCATCCTCACCGGGGATATGACCCTTTCGACGTGCGCGAGGCAGCTGAGTCCGCAGGATTACGACTGGTCCGCATGCATCGAAGCCTGAGCCACGAGCCGGCCACGGCCCGCACGTACCGCGTGACCCACGTCTACGAACGCCCCTGATCTCGTTCTTGTGTAGGCATGGGGCACCTGGGTACATATCCCGGGTGATGCGCCTGCCACTAGAAGTCCTGCCGGCTGTTCTGACCCTCGTCCTGTCGGGGTGGGGGCTGGTCTCGTTCGCGGCCCCGACCCCACCGACGAAACCCGATGTGACTTCCTCCGTGTCCACGGCTGGTCGTGCCAGGGGGCTCCAGGAGGCCGAGACCCGTCTCGATGCCGGGCATCCCGAGCAGGCCATCCGGATCCTGGAGCGCCTCGTTCCGGGGGCCCCCCCGGCAGAGGCCAGTGACTTGCATCTGCGGATCGCCGACATCCTCGCCCGCGGTGGTAACCGGGAAGCGGCCGTCAGTCGCGGGTTCGACGCGATCGCCGCCTGGCCCGACAATGGTTGGTTGTATCTCCGGGTTGCCCGCATGCTGGCCGAAGCCGGCAGGCCGGTCGCCGCCGAGAATCTCGTGATCCAGGGACAAGAGCGCGATCCCGAGATCGCGCTCGCCGCTCAGGAATTCATCGTCGCGCTGCATACACCTACCCCGGTACCGCTGTCATCTCCTTCCACGCCGGTGCCCCCCGGCACTGGCCGCCTCGACCGCTGGATCGTCTTCCTGGCCCTCGGCCTCGGCCTCGCCGGGGCGGGTGGGGGATGGTTCGTTGCCCGCAGATCGCGAGCAAGCGGCTCTGCCCCGGTGGGCCGTATGCCTGGTGGGGCCGACGTGGCTCAGGGTCCGGGGCGAACGGTCGCCGACCCCCTTGCTACCGGGCCCATCCAGTATGCCCCCGTCGGAGTGCACGTCAGGCAACCCGGCGAACGCATCGGACCCTACCGGATCCTCCGTCTGGTCGTCTCGAGCCTGCACTCGGTGCTTTATTGCGCCTGGGACGAACGCCTGCAGCGTCAGGTGGCCCTGAAGCATGTCTCGTTCGAGGGGGCGAGTCATCCAGCGGTCATGGCGCGCTTCGAAAAGGAAGTTCGTAGTCTGGCTGCTCTGTCCGATCTGCATGAGGGGGTTGCTCGGGTCTATGACCTGCTCGAGCCGGGGATCATGGTCACGGAATGGATCGATGGTGACAACCTGGATGGCACCATGGAGCTCGCGGTCGACGAGGTCATCGACATCGGTATCCGGGTCCTCGAGGTCCTGGCGCTGGCCCACGTGCGGGGCATCGTTCATCGCGACATCAAGCCCAGCAACCTGATGCGTTCAGCTGACTCGGGCCGCGTGAAAGTACTCGATTTCGGGATCGCCAAGAATGCTCAGCTCGGTACGACCCTGTTGACGGTGGACGCAGGTGTTCCCGTCGGCACGTTTGCTTACATGCCACCCGAGCAGTTTGCGAACCCGCATCAGGTGACGGCCCAGGCGGACCTCTATGCCACCGGCCTCACGCTGTATCGGCTCATTGCGGGGCGCATGCCGGCAGAGCCCTGGCTCGGGCCCCGTTCGCTGGCTCTGCTCGGAGCAGGACGCTTCCGATCCGTCAGTCTCGAGAGTCCCGCGCTCGCCCGCTACGTGGCCCGCACCGGGATGGTGCCCGACGCGTCATGGCTCGAGCAGCTCGATGCCTGTCTCGTCCAGGCCTTTGCCGAGTGCCCCGAAGACCGATTTGCGGACGCCCATGCGATGGCTCAGGTTCTGCGGGCCCTCCTGGGGCGGCTTGCCGAGGGCCTCCACGAAGAAATTCCAGCGTTCGAATCCGGTCCGGTCGGCACTCGAAAGGAGACGGACGGCGAGGATCCTGCTCCGGCCGGGTAAGGAAGGTGCGGACCCCCCGGGTGGAGGACTCACCGTGGCCGAGATCATCGTCGCTGGTAACCCCGTCAACGAGTTCGAGAAGACCGTCGCTCGGACCCTCGGTCATCTGAGCGACCAGTATCTCCTGCTCACGAACGTGATCTTGCCCGCGTTCTACCACAAGCAGAGCAATCTCGAGCTAGATATCATCCTGCTCGGCGAGCATGCCGTCTACGCCATCGAGACGAAGTACTGGCAGGGGGCCGTCCGGGGGCATGTCAACCAGAAGACCTGGGTCGTGCTGAGGGACAACCTGCCGCCCCACCAGATCGAGAATCCCCTCCGGCGTTGCGAGATGAAGGCCAAGACGCTCAACACGTTGCTGTCTCGCTGGAACTCGGGACTCATGGGCAAGCTCCGGACGCGCGCCCTGATCGTCGTTCCGCCCCATACCCCGCTCGAGGTCGACAATCCGACGGATATCGAGATCGTGACGCTCGAGCGTCTCCTGCCGGTCATCGAGGCGGATGCCCAGCGGATGAGCCGCGAGGCCACGCCGATGCAGGTGAGGCAGATGGCCGAGATCCTCGTGGGCAAGCACATGGGCCAGGACGACATGCTGCCTTTCGAGAGCTACCGGGTCGAGCGGGTGCTGAAGGCCTCCTCCCGGTCCGTATCCTATGAGGCCACTAACGTGCTCACCGAGCGGCGCGTGTTCATCAAGAAGGCGATCGCCGACGTCAACCTGCCGCCGGACAAGCTGTCCATGTGGCGCCACCGGGCCCTGAGGGAAGTGCGAGCCACCGTGCGTCTCGCTCATCCCCATCTGGTCGGGGTACTCGACGTGCTCGAGGACGAGGGGAACCTCTACGTGCTCAACGAGTGGGTGGATGGTCCCTCGCTGGCCGCGCTCGACATGCCCCTTCCCGTTGACCGGGCCTGCGCCATCGTCAGGGATGCCGCTCGCGGGATCGGCGCTGCGCATGCGTCCACCCCACCCGTGGTGCACCGGAATCTCCACCCCGGATGCCTGCTCGTGACCTCCTCCGGAACGCGGGTCACCAACTTCTCGGTCGCGCGTATCGAGGGCGATCCCACGATCGTGTTCCAGGAATCGCTCGGCGGCCAGGATCCGGCTTACGTTGCGCCGGAACTGTTCGCCGAATCGTCGAAGGCCGACCCCCGGAGTGATGTTTACAGTCTCGGTGCCATCCTGTATCAGGCCCTGTCGGGGGTGAAGCCGCATAGCTTCCTGTCCGGGCGCGACGTCGAACCGCTTCCCGAAAGCGTACCTCCGGCGCTGGCGGCGATCGTGAACCGGGCCCTCCATCCGGTGGTGGACAGGCGGATCGAGAGTGCGGCCGAACTGGCTGCCGCGCTGGAGCCATTCGTTTCCTGAAGGCCTCCGGTGCTGTCCGGAATTGATACGCATACGTTGAGCAGTACAGAGGTATAACCTTCTGGATGTCATATCCGGGAGGGGCACGCCTTGCATCGTCGAGTGAGTTTCTTGCTGGCGCTCTCGCTGCTCGCGGGTTGCTACGATCTCCCGCGGGTCGGCATGCCCCGCCTTGTCGGCAAGTCTTCCCCCGGTATCACGAGCCAGTCCACCTCCGGTACGACGGATCTCAGCCCCTTGGCCCAGATAGGCGGCAGGGCCCGATCGGCCGCCGGTGAGTTCCTGTCGGGAGCCGTCATCCGGGCGTTTCCGGTCGATGGTCCCGTCGAGGGATCCGCCCTGGTCTCCCATCACTCGGGGGGACTGGTCAGCAACCACGTCGGCAGCCTGCGAGCCACGCAGGCCCTTTCCGGGGCCTCTCGTTTCACCCAGGCGGAGGCGGGTCGTACGACCAGTGACGTGGAAGGACGATTCACCCTGTCTCTTCCCCGGGGAATCTACAACCTCGAGATGGTCGCCGGTGACGTCAAGGCCTGGGTGCCGGCCGTCACAGCGGCTGATGGTGGCGTGTTTGACTGCGGAGAGCGGATCTTGCTGGCTCCCGGCAAGCTCACTGGCTGGATCGCGATCCCCGCTGATGCGACGGCTGCGCTCGCGGCGGGCGAGATCTTCGTTCCGGGCTCTCCGTATCTGGCCAGGACGGATGCCACGGGCCGGTTCGAACTGGTCGGGCTTCCAGCCGGAGAATTCCATGTGCTCGTCTGGAAGTCCGGTTTCACTCCCGTCCGTCTGCAGGTCCAGATCGAGAGCGAACGCGATCGCGCATGGCCGGATGCGATCGCCTTCGATGCCGTGACGGAATCGTCCGAGCCATCCGTTCTGCCTGCTGAATGGGCGACGGCCAGTTCCACCCCCGCTCCGGTTGCCTCCCCGTCACCCATCGTGTCGCCCGTCGTCTCCCCGTCCGCCTCCACGATCGCCTTGCCTGGGCCGGCGGCTCCATCTTCGACCCCTTCGCCGTTATCGGTGGCGGAAGGCCTCGCGCCGGACGATCACGCTGATGTCAACCAGCATCACCTGTATCAAAAGATCGTTGACGGCGAACGCAGCACGTTTGTCTGGATCCCCGTGTTCAAGGCCTACCAGCTCATCCGTCCGGCCAGTTGTGGTCGCGACCAAGCCGGAAAGGGAATCGGAACGTGGGTGCCTGATCGTCCCCTCGAGGGTCTGCAGGGCCTCGACTGGGCAGCTGAGACCTTCGGAGGGTTCTACGTCGCTCAGTTCGAGGCCTCGCATGTCGATGCAAACCCCGGTGGGAGCGACGGCTCGGGAGCCACGGCAGGAACTCGTCCCAGACTCAAGGTGGAGCGCCGATGCGTCCCCTGGACTGGCCTCGACTGGGACCAGGCCGTCGCGGCTTGCCAGGAATATGACGAGCATGCCGACCTCATGAGCGACGAGGAATGGACGGCACTGGCCGTCTGGGCGACCACTCGCCAGCTCTTGGTCTCCGGGAACGATGATTTCCTGAGGTCCGCCGATCGCAACGATCTGAACTTCATCCAGGACCCCACGGGGCCGATCGGTCGCGCGCTCACCGGTACGGGGGGATCCCCGGGGCAGGGCTTCGAGGTCACCTCGCACACGGGGCAGGCGGTGGGCGTGGCTGATCTCATCGGCAACGTCCTCGAGTGGACGGGCACGGTGGGGCGAACTCCCGCTGGCGACCGGTGGATCATCGGTGACACGATCTCGACAGCCTGCCCTCCTAGCGGCTTCGTGCTCGGTCTGGACACGTCTCCCGATCTCAGGATCCTGGGGGTGCCGGGGCAGACGGGAGGGAGCGGTTCGCTCTTCTTCGGCTCGGACTTCCTCGCCTCGATGGGCCAGGACCGGGCCCGGTCATTGCGTGGTGGCTACTGGGAGAACCGGCGCCAAGCCGGGTGGTGGCAGCTGTTCCTGCTCGGAGGGAATCTCGGGAACAACAATGTCGGCTTCCGACCGGTGCTGAACTACGGCAGGGGCTCTTCGTCGAGGATGACCGCCTGGTCCATCAGGTGACCCGGGAACCCGCTTCTCAGAGGCCCAGGATCTCCTTGGCGCGGTTCAGGTTCCGGATCAGTTCCTGTCCCAGGTCGGGATTCCGGTCCGGGTGGTAGGCCTTGGTCAATGAACGGTATCGGAGGCGGAGCAGATCCGCCGTATCTTCCGGCTTACCGTGCAGGACCGCGAGGGCCCAGAGTCGGTCCAGATCCGGACGGGGAGCCCCCATACCGGCCCGACCCTGACCGGCGGCTTCCCGCCATGCCTCATCCCAGCCGTCCCGGCGCCCGCGATCATAGGTTGCGGCCAGTTCTCGGTTCACGGCTTCGCGGTCGATGGAGTCGCTGCCCTGACGACGGGACCGATCGAGCTCTTCCTGGAGGCGACGGATTTCATCAAGGGATTCACGTCGGCCTCGTTCCACCCCCTGCTGGCTTGCCTGTTCGATCGCCTGCCGGTGGCCCTCCTGAGCCTGCCGCAACAGTGCTCTGGCCTGCGTTTCTCCTTCGAGGACCCCTTGCTGATAGGCCTCGTTCATCCGCGTACCGAGGGAGGCGACGGCCTGATCGCGCCCCTCGATACGGGCCTGTTCGAGCAGTTCCTGCCAGTTGGATCGTGCATCGTTCCAGCCGCGCTGGTAGGCGTCCGTTGCGGCGATGCCGGCGTCGTCCCGGTTGCTGAGACCGCTTTCCTCGCCTCGCCGGAACGCGGCCGTCGTTTCCTGGAGAGTCTGAGCCTTGAGCGCCAGAAGTTGCTCGATCAAGCCTTCGAAGCTGACGGTGCCTGCGGGACGGAAGAGCGTGCGTCGCAGCTCATCGAGCGCCGACTTCCGACGCTCCAGGTGCTCGCGGCGATCGTGCTCCGCTTGCTCGATCGTCTCTTTGAAGGGCGCGAGTTGCTTCGGGGTGAGTCCCGTCAGACGTTTCACGGCCGCCAGCGTGATGGCCTCTTCCCCTGACTGGGCGAGGGTGGACAGGGCCTCCTGCAGGCGTACATCGAGACTCATCGGAGCCTCCTGAGCGAGACCGGGAAGTGGGGGCGTGATCGAGCGAATTTCCTGCATGGCGGGCTCCTCGGCGGATACCCTTCAAGCTTATCGCGGGGCGGGTTCGTGTGCCGTCATGACGGTCACAGCTGCCGGCTCGCGGGGCTCGGGGATCCGGAGTTTCCTCGCAGCGACGACCATCAGCATGAGGCCCGTGGCTCCGAGGACCATCCAGCCCGTGCCGGGTAACAGGTGCTCCGAGAGGCGTTCCAGGCCCAGCAGGAAGGCGGTGAGGCCCGTGCTGACCATGACTCCGCCGAACAGCCCCTTGGTGAAGATCGAGTTCAGCTCCCGCCGCGCGAGGGACTTGACCATGGCCTCGATGCCCGGTGCACTTGCCTGGCGAACGCGGTCCTCGATGATGGTCCGGACATCGAGCATCTGAGCCAGACGCGGCGCCTCCCGCTGGGCCCAGCCGAGCACCTGCGTCTCGATGAAAACGTGGATCCGGGCGGCGCGTTCGCGTCCCAGGCGGTCTTCCAGACGACCTATCGGCTGATCGAGGAGCAGGCTCGCCCAGCTCGACAGGCCCCGCGCGAAGGTCCCGCGCAACTGGCCTTCCTGCACGACATCCAGTGCATGGTCGACCAGTTCACGAACCGGACCTTCCAGACCGGCTTTGACAGGATCGGACAGGATCTCCGTTTCCCAGACCGAGGGGAGGAGGTCGCGGAGCGTCGCCTCACGGAGCCGCAGCCAGAGCAGACCGATGCCCCGGCGCAGCGAAGCCTGGGTGGTCTCGTTGCCCCAGGCCTGGTTCACGAAGGCGCGCAGATCGTCCCTCAGGTCGGCCGGGATCGAGCGGACGCGATCTCCGATGGGACGCATCAGGAGATCGTCCAGGAACTGGGACAGTCGGTTCTCGATCCCATCGCGAACGGTCGGGTCGTTCAAGCGGTCGCGGAAGCGCTGGACCTGCTCGGGCAGGATCTCGAGGATCTTTCGCCGGTAGAGGGCCTTGTTGTCCCGGTAGGTCGTCCGGATGAACCAGCCTACGATTTCGCCCAGGAAGCCCTGGCGCGGCAGATCCTCGATGAAATGGTCGACCGCATCGAGGATGTAACGATCCAGGAACTGGACGGTCTCATCCCGCCGGAGCGTCTCTTCCAGAGCAGCAAACCAGGAGGGGAGGCGGCTCCGGGCTTCCACGCGCAAGGTGCGTTCGGCCTCGGGTGTGAGCAACTCCCGCGGGGCACCGAGTTGCCCGAGCCAGTTCTCGAGGGTCCGGGCGAGGAGATCCGGCTGTCCGCCCAGTCGCGTGAGCTGGGAGTCCGAGAAGCGCTCGAGCGCGAGGAAAACGTCGTCCGAAACGAGCTCGTCGAGGCGGCGATCGCCGTGCTCCGCCAGGAATCGGGCGAGCCACGAAGCCAGGGCCGCGCGAACCTCGGGACGTCGGGCTTGCATCGCCAGGGCGTCGCCGAGGCCATCACCCAGCCCGTCCAGCTCGCGATCGAGCGCGTTGGAGCCTGCACCGAACTCGCCGAGCCATGCCCGGATCGAGGGAAGGTCGCGGTTCAGGCCCTCTTCGACGGCGTGCCGGATGTGTCCGCGCAGTCGGGCGGCCAGTTCCTCGCTGGTGATGAACCGCGTGAGGGCTTCCTCGGAAAGCAGGCGGTTGCTGATGGCGTTCGCGATCTGGATCGCCAGGGCATCCTGCCGGGCAGGAAGAACGCCATGCAGGAGCATCGGTCCGATCTTCACGGGCCGGTAGGGGCGGAAGAGCAGCTGGACGGCGCCATAATCCACCAGGCGCCCTGTCAGGCCCCCGATGATCACCGCCAGCAGCACATCGTGCCATGGGAATCCGTTCATCATGCCCTACATGGTAGAGCCACGCGGGCACTTGCGCGAGGGGGTCATCGCGTGAAGGCCACGGGCATCCGGCGTCGCAGGTCGCGGCGGCGGGCCGCCGGACCGCTGCCTTCCTGGTCGAGCAGGGTGATGTACTCCCGGTAGGCGTCGAGGTGCGGGGCGAACAGCTCCGACATCGCCGCTTCCAGACGCGTCAGGAAGGTCCGGCTCGCCTCGGATTCGGCCAGGCGACGGAACAGTCGTTTGCCCCAGCCGGTGCGACCGATCTTGGGTCGGCGGGAGAAGATGTTGCGGACCCGTTCCAGGCGAGCCGGTGCATAGAGCAGTCCGCAGCGTTGCAGATAGCGCAGGTCATTGGCCATTTCGCCGGAATCGGCATACCGTGCTGGCAGAACTTCGGCCAGGAAAGACGCCAGCGAGGGTTGGCGGATGAGACCCGCGATCGCCTCGCGCCCATCCAGATAGAGTCGGGGATCACCCACGGCCGCCTCGAGGAGAGCCAATGCCGAGTAGCAGGTCAGGAACAGCAGCGTGAGCCGCGAGCGGCCTCGTGAGACCTGCTCGTCGAGCAGTTCGATGGCGATCGTCTCGAGCGCCATCAGGAGGCCGAAGGTCAGGCGGTCCCCTTCCCAGTGCTGCTCCAGGGCCCGGTAGGCCCGGCTGGGCTCCATGCCGGGGTCGACGGTCTGGTAGCGTTCGACCCAGCGCGGGAAACGGTCCTCATCCAGGCTCACGTCACAGTCGCTGGGGGCATACACCCGCAATCCAACGCCTTCGAGCGAGGCATCGACGAGCCCCTGGACGGTGTTGAGCTCCGTGAGTCGACCGTGCCAGGGAGCGTGCGGTGTGCGTTCGATGGCCAGCGGCGAGACGGGTGGGCTGATCGAGATGCGGTCGATCAGGTAGGGCGTCGAGGTCTCGGTGACCAGGCGGTCCTGCAACCGCTGCGCGAGGCTCTCACCCGGCGCCTGGAGCGACCGCAGGGCGAACCGAGCCAGCGGACTGAGCAGCGGGAAGTCCAGGATCGCAAGCTCACGGTAGGGGCGCTGGCCCGCCACCATGGCGTGCAGGTCGGCCCAGCGCCGGGGTGCCCAATGACGCAGGAACTGCTCGAGGTCACTGTCCGTGCCGGAATTGACGATGGTGTCGAACTGCTGCTTGCGGGCCTCGTCCGCATCCACGAAGGCCTCGCGGATGCACTCGGCCAGCAGGAGGTCACCCAGTCTCGAGTCTGGATTGTTCTGGATCTGCGAGATCAGGTGGTACCGGGCGAACAGGATCTGCGTCGCGACATGCACCTGGCGCTGGCCGAGCACCAGGCCGTGCTCACGGTCCGGCACGTAGAGGTCGACGAGGGCCTGGGTATCGATGCCGTGCGCGAAGCCGCAGTAGTAGTTGTCTCGCAGCACGTAGTCGATGCGATCCGCGTCGATCTCGCCATGCGTGAACAGGTTGAGTTCTTGCCGCGGGTGGCGACCGGTGGCCACCTGGGCGATCTCTTCGACCGTGAGGTCCCCGTAATCGGGATGTCGTTCGAGGACGGCGCGAATCTCGGGGTCCGTCACGAGCAGATGCCAGGTATGGTCCTCGTGGTCGAGGTATCGGGCCAGGAAATCATATCCGGGTTCGCTTGCGAACCGACGGGCGGCATCCTCGAGCGAATGCGAGAACGGTCGGTGCCCCAGATCGTGGGACAGGGCTCCGAGCCGGATGAGTCGCAGGTCGTGGTCGCTGAAGACGGGCAAGCCTCGTGAGAGTTGCCACGCCGTATGCATGGCCCCCACGACGTGCTCGAAGCGCGTATGGTGCGCGCTCGAGTACACCACGTAGGCCATGCCCATCTGACGGACGCCCCGCAGGCGGCTGAAGCACTTCGTGCGCAAGAGATCCCGCTCACATGCCGTGAGCGGGATCATCCCGTGAAGCGGGTCGCGGACCCGCTCGACGAACGTCAGGGCCAAATTGCCCCCAGGAGGGCCACGGCGACACCGACGAGGCTCTCACCGGCGATGAGTCCCGAGCTGACGGGAATCAGGTAGGTACTGGCGCTGATGGCGTGACGCTTTTCCCAGACGCGGGCGATCGCCGCACCGAGGAACATCGAGATCGAGTTCGTGCCGGGGATGACCATCGCGAGGCCGAGCCCCATGGCCGAGGGCATGAAGGCCCGGGCCTTCTTCGGGAGTGCTGCCTCGAGGAGGGGTAACAGGGCGCCCACGAGACCGCCGATGACGATCGCCGCGCGAGCCGTGGGGTGCAGGCTCTCGACGCCGTTGCTCAGGAGCTTGGCGACGCTGGCCCATACCATGGCGGCGGGAGCCGGGTATTTGTCCGATCCCAGGATGGCCGCATCCGGGACGAGCAGGTAGAAAGCAGGCACGACGACCGCGGTGCCGACGAAGATACCCGCGAACTGGGCCAGGAACTGCTTGCGCGGGTTCGCGCCGAGCAGATAGCCGCTCTTGAGATCCGTGAGGAGGTCGGCGGCCGAGCCGGCGGCACCGGCCGTGATGCAGGCGGTCATGAGATTGGCGATGGTATTGGCGGGAGCCAGCAGGCCGTAGGTCAGCTGGGTGATCTTACCCATCGCGCCGATGGGGGTGGTGTCCGTTTCACCCGTGGCGCGGCAGGCCACGAGCGCCAGGAAGAAGGTCATGACCACGGCGATGATGCTCATGACCGGGTTCACGTGAAACGCGAAGTGCATGACGGCCATGACCCCGAGCGAGGCGATGACGGTGCCGCCCCAGAACCAGCTCGTGGGGACCTCGATGGCGGCCAGGGGGTCCTCGCCTGCACCCGCGTCGACCTTCCGGGGGGTGAGGGCGCGCAGGATCGTCTTCCACTGCAAGGCGAAGCCGACGAGGCCCGAGGTCACCATCAGCGAAGAGCCGCCCCAGAGCGTCCACTTGCGGACGGCTTCGGGCTCGGGGATGGCGCCTGGGAAATGCTGCCAGACGTAGGGGGCGATGAAACCGTAGGTCAGGATCGAGCCGAGCAGCATACTCCAGCCCGTCCGCCAGCCCATGAGCGCGCCCGCAGCGATCATGATGCTCGAGTTCTCGAAGGTGAAGGTCCACTTCTCGACGGGCAATCCGGCGATCTTGAGGAAGCCGGGGTAATGAAGGTCAGCGGGAATGGCAGGCCACTTCGCTTTGAAGTGCCCGTTGGCCCAGGCCATGCCGTCCTTGAGGGTGGCGATCGCCGCGCCGACGCCCATGGCCATGAACAGGGATCGGGCCTGCTGGACAGCCTCGGAGCCCTTGGCGTGGAGACTGCGAAGCGTGGCCGCAGCCGCGACACCCGAGGGAAAGCGCAGCTGTTCGCGGTTGATCATCTGGCGCTTCATGGGGATGGCCATCATGACGCCCAGCATGGCCAGGAAGAAGGTCCAGGCCGCGAGCGTCCAGAAGGGCATGTGATGCCCCGTCACCATCAGGTAGGCGGCGATCGCCGAGACCATCGTTCCGCCCGTCGAGTACCCGGCCGACGAGGCCGTCGATTGCATGGCGTTGTTCTCGAGGATCGACATCTCGTCCTTGACGAGCCCGATGCGGTGCAGCGAGGTCCAGATCGCGTAGCTCAGGATGCAGGCCGTGATGGCGACACCCAGCCCCCAGCCGGTCTTGAGGCCGACATAGAGGTTCGAGAGCGACATGATGGCGCCCAGAATACTGCCCATCACGACCGATCGGAGGGTCAACTGGGGCATCGAGTCACCCTGGTAGACCTCCCGGAACCAGACCTGCTCTCGCTCCTCGGGGGTCAGGTCGGCAGCGTCTGCACCCTGGGTCTCATGGTTCAGCGTGGAGGTCGACATGGGGCTCCTTTCCGGCGTCGCGGGGTCAAAATCGAGATCATATAGCGTAACACGGATAAACGCGGGGTTAACCGAGATGAATTTCCGGTGAATCCGGTCAGGACTTGCGTGGATCCGAGCATGCTCCGGTACCGGAAGGGGTATGAAAGACTCGTCGAGCATCCGCACGGTGAGGAGACCCCGTGGACTGGCTCACCTCGGCAAGCCGGAGATTGCCGCCCGGTTTCACCTTCTTTTCACGCTTCCTGCGCCGCGACGAGCCGGCCCAGGGGAAGACGGGCGTCGCCGCTCCGCAAGCCTTGCCTCGCATAGCCGGATCCCCTGTCGCTCCGGGTCGTGGCGGCGGTCCTGCTGCCCCCGGCCAGGTTGCGGTTCCAGGCGGGGCCATACCGGGAGGGCCTACAGGAAAGCCAGATCTTGCCGCTCCCCGCGGCGCGGACGGCAAGACCACCGAGCGTGACAGGCTGGCCAGTTCTCCTGCGTGGACCATGGCGCTGCATCTGGGAACGAACATGGGCCCTGAAGCCGGCGCGCAGGCCCAGCTCGAGCAGATCCGGCGGCTG
This sequence comes from Candidatus Sericytochromatia bacterium, assembly GCA_040382575.1. GTDB lineage: Bacteria > Cyanobacteriota > Sericytochromatia > S15B-MN24 > UBA4093 > JAYKJE01. The sequence goes on along the minus strand of JBEIFE010000010.1, from coordinate 5,121 downwards.
GCAGCCTCCACGCGCGGTAAACCCGTCGTCCTCGTCGTTCAGGCGCTCCGTCCGCCCCGGACCATCGACGAGGTCCCGCAGCTGGAACGTTACGTCGTCCGAAACGGTCAGGTCGAGAAGGTGGCCGAGCATCCGGCACGTGCCTACGCCACGGAACTCGAGGAACTGGTGGCGATCGCCGGAAAGGAGGCGGGCTCGGGGCGTCTAGGCCTCGTGTTGCAATCGCACGGCGAAGGCGCGTTCGGCATGGATGACGATGCCCCCGGTGAGATGACCCTCCAGGAGATGCGTTCGGCCATTCGCGGCGGTCTCGCTGCTTCGGGCCGCCTCAGGGTCGACACGCTTTCATTGAACGCTTGTCTGATGGGGCAAGCCGAGGTTCTGAAGTCCGTCTCGGGTCTTTCCGATCATCTCCTCGCGTCTGCGGACGTCGAATGGAGCGAACAGGGAGAGGATGGGGTTCGCGTGGATGGCATGCCCATCCGCACCCTGCTGGAGACCCTGATCCAGCAACCAGGCCTCACGCCGGGGGGCTTCATGTATGAAGCGATCCAGCGAGCCGATCGCGGGACGCCGACGCTCTCGTACTTCGACATGACCCGCTATTCCGGCATGCAGGGGTCCTTGCATGCGTTTTCAGCCGCCCTGGAGCGGGCAGGACAGGACCCCGTGTCACGACCGGTGCTCAGGGATATCATCGAGAAGATGGCCCCTTACGGTGCGGAAGCTGCGCCCGAGGCCGAAGGTCAGACACCCGACGGCAGTCAGCGAGACCTGGGGCATTTCGTGACCGAGGTGATGCGGCGTGTCCAGGATGGTCGCCTCCCGGATCCCAGCGGTGAGTTGCTCCGGACCTCGCGCTACATGGCTACCCACATCAGCGATCTCGTGGTGTATCACCGGCAGACGGTCTCTCCTCGAGATGCCCAGCGTGACGTCGGCCTGGGGATCTTCCTCCCCGCAAGGGCCTTCTTCGAAGCGGACGTCTCGCGGCAGACCCCCCTGTTCGGGGGATTGAGGAAGCATTTAGAGGACCTGAGAGCCGAGGGGGCACCGAAGGATTCGCGTGAACGGCTCGCGCGCCGCGAGCGCCTCGAATCCGTCCGGGATTTCATCATCAATCGCGTGTTACCCGGGGTTCCTGCCGACCAGCGCGAGGCTTTCACTCCGCTGTTCGATACGGTTCGCGTGGCTCGAAACACCGGCGACCCGCTCGAGTTCCAGGAATCACTCGATAAGGCCATCGTGCAACTGGATCAGCTCGCGCGTGGACCACTCGGTGAGCGGGTCCGTCAACTGGCAGCGGTCCATCGATCCACTTTCGTGCACCAGACGATCGAGACCATGCGACCGCTTTCACCCAGCGAGGCATGGATGCGCTTCGTCGCTTCCCTCGATCCGGCGCGCGATCCGTTCTCGCCCCTGCCGCCCCTGTCCGCGGGCGGTGACAAGGAATCCCCTCAACCGTCAGGGGCGCCGTCGGTCGAGATCCCCCCGCGGACCCGTTGAACGGGTCTTCCAGATCGCGTAACATGCTTCGATAACCTTTTCTTTACCAGGGAGGATCGAGGCATGCATCGCTCGCTCGGATTGCTCGGAGTCCTGCTGCTGCAGGCAGGCTGTGCGCTCGCGCAACCGTTCCCCACGGCGACGCCATCCACCGCCCAGGCGCGGGGCGTCTCGACGGTCCGGACGGCGACCGTGAGCACCGTGACGGTTCAGAAGGCCAGCCAGATGCTGCAGGCGGATGCCTCGCTGCGCCTGGTCGACGTCCGTAATCCGGACGAATTTGCCGAGACTCGGATCGCCCGCGCCGAACTGTTGCCTCTGCCGGAACTCGAGAAGTGGGCGCCGAAACTCGATCCGCGCAAGCCCGTCGTCTTGATCTGCCGCAGCGGTCGTCGCAGCGGTGTGGCTGCCGAGACGCTCGTCAAGCGCGGGTTCGCCTCGGTCGTCTCGGTCGAGGGGGGCATGCTGGCCTGGGAAGCGGCGGGTCTTCCCGTCGTTCGCCCCTGACGTTCCGGACAGGAGCCTATCGTGACCACCGTTTCGAGCCCTTCGACCCTGACCGTCCCTCCTGCTCTCGAGGCGAGCTTCTATCAGATGGTCGTCGAGACTTCGACGAACCTGCCCGCCGATGTCCGGACGGCGATCCGGTCAGCCCAGGAGCGAGAGGACGCCGCCACCCGTTCGGCCCTGGCCCTGTCCACCATTGGTCACAATGTGGATATGGCGGCGGATTCTGCACTGCCCATCTGTCAGGATACGGGCATGCCGACCTTCTTCGTGAAGACCCCTGTCGGCGTGAACCAGCTTGTCCTGCGCGAGGCCATCCGGCAGGCCGTCGCCCGGGCCACGCGGGACGGCAAGCTCCGTCCCAACTCGGTCGACAGCCTCACGGGCTCCAACGCGGGGGACAATCTCGGCCCCGGCATGCCCGTTATCCACTTCGAGCAGTGGGAGCACGCCCACATCGAGGCGAAGCTGATCCTCAAGGGCGGCGGCTGCGAGAACAAGAACATCCAGTACAGCCTGCCTTGCGAGTTGCCGGGTCTGGGCAAGGCCAACCGGGACCTCGATGGCGTCCGCAAGTGCATCCTGCATGCGGTGCACCAGGCTCAGGGTCAGGGCTGCTCGGCAGGGTTCATCGGCGTGGCCGTCGGGGGCGATCGCACCACGGGCTACGAGGAAGCGAAGCACCAGCTCCTGCGGGCCTGTGACGACGAGCATCCCGATCCGAGGCTGGCAGCCCTCGAAGCCTACGTCATGGAGAAGGCCAACCAGCTTGGCGTCGGTACCATGGGCTTCGGTGGGGATGTCACGTTGCTGGGTTGCAAGGTGGGAGTCCTCAACCGTCTGCCTGCCAGCTACTTCGTCTCGGTGGCCTACAACTGCTGGGCCTTCCGGCGGCTGGGAGTCGAGATCGATCCCGCCTCCGGTTCCATCATCGGCTGGCAGTACCGCCAGGCTCCCTCCGAGGCCCTGCGCCTCTCGCCCGAGGGCGGTTCCGGCTTCGGCTCTGGGCGCGAGGTTCACATGGAAGCCCCGCTCACGGAGGACAAGGTCCGCGCCCTCAAGGTCGGCGACGTCGTCGTGCTGAAAGGGCGCATGGTGACGGGGCGCGATGCCATCCATAAGCACCTGATGGACCACGAACCGCCCGTCTCCCTCGAGGGGGCTGCGCTCTACCACTGCGGACCCGTCGTCCGGAAGGTCGGGGAGTCGGGGTACGAGGTCCTCGCGGCCGGACCGACGACCAGCATCCGGGAAGAGCCATACCAGCACGAGGTGATCCGGCGTTACGGCGTCCGGGCCGTGATCGGCAAGGGTGGCATGGGCGAGAAGACGCTTCGCGCGCTTCAGGAGCATGGCGCCGTTTACCTCAACGCCATCGGCGGGGCGGCCCAGTACTATGCCCGCTGCGTGAAGCGTGTGGCAGGGGTGGAGCTGCTCGAGTTCGGGACGCCCGAGGCCATGTGGCAACTCGACGTCGAGGGTTTCGCGGCCATCGTGACCATGGATAGCCATGGAAATAGCCTGCACCGGGACGTCGAAGCGACCTCCGAGGAGCGTCTGGCGGCTTTTGCCGCTCCGGTCTTCTAGGCGAAGGAGCTCATCGGTATAGGGGGGCCATGGATGCCCTGTTCCGGGCGATCGCCGATCCCACACGCCGAGAAATCCTTCATCATTTGCGTCGTCAATCGCTCACGGCGGGCGAAATCGCCGCTCGATTCACCCTGTCGAAGCCGTCCATTTCCCATCACCTGAGCCAGCTACGCGAGGTAGACCTGGTCTTCACCGAGCGTCAGGGCACCTCCATCCGTTATCACCTGAATCTGTCGGTTTTCGAGGAGCTGGTCACGTTCATGCTGGATCTCTGGAAAGGAGGGGCCCGTGAGTCAGAAGTGGAAGGATGAGGCCCTGCCTCTGTTGCTCGTCGTGGCCGCCTGGTCGGTCCTCTGGTTTTTCTGGGATCGCTTACCCGCCCGGGTGCCTGTCCACTGGGGGGTGTCGGGGTCTCCCGATGCTTATGCCTCGAAGGTCCCCGCTGCATTCATGCTCCCGGCTATCTGCTCGATCGTGATCCTGGCCATGGTGGCATGGTCCTCATTCGTTCCGCTTTCGGCTTCACGTGAGAGCCTGCTCAGGGTTTTTCGGGTCGTCAAAGTCGTGGTTTCCGCAAGCTTCTGCGCGCTGACGTGTCTGACCTTGCAAGCTGCCGTTTCACCGGGGGAGACGCTGGCCACACCGTGGCTCATGGCTCTGATCGGGGTCATGTTCGTGGTTCTCGGCGATCGCTTGCCCAAGATCCGGCCCAACACGTGGCTCGGGATACGGACGCCCTGGACCCTCGCTCATCCCGAGGTCTGGGAGCGGACTCACCGGCAGATGGGTCGGTGGTTCGTCGTTTCCGGTCTTCTGATCATCCTGGCTGCGGTGTTACCTGCCGTGATGCAGGCCGCGATCCTGGTGATGACCGTGCTCGGGATATCAGCCACCTGTCTCATCGTCTCCCGCCTCGAGTACCGCAAGATGCCGAGATGAGGCGCTAGAGAAAGAGTGCCGATTCCTGCAGGGCCAGAGAGCCCTGGCGGGTGGCGGCGTGAGGCCGGTTCTCGGCCTGCCCTGCGCCCGTCACGCGCACGAACTCGATGGTCTGCGCATGGAGGTCGGCGATGCTGCGGGCATTGACGTAGCTGAGGCCCGAGCGGATTCCGCCCTCGAGTTCCCGTACGAGGTCCGCGACGGGGCCCTTGGTGGGAATGAGGGTCGAGATCCCTTCCGGGGTGCGCTCGATGCCGACCTTCCGCTGCGCACCGGCTGAGGCCATTCCCCGATAGACCTTGTAGGCTCGCTCATGCTCGATGAGCGTATCACCCGGTGCTTCGTCTGTGCCTGCGAACAAGCTTCCGATCATGACGGAGTCGGCGCCGGCTGCGAGGGCCTTCACGATGTCGCCCGAGTTACGGATACCGCCATCGGCGATGAGCGTGGGGCGAAGGGCGGCCCTGGGACGTGCTTTGCGAGCCTCGACCTCGAACCAGCGGTCCAGGGCGGCGCGGCAGCGCATGATGGCCGTGAGCTGGGGCATCCCGGCTCCCGTGACGATCCGGGTGGTGC
>JBEIFE010000009.1:0-18052 GCA_040382575.1 Candidatus Sericytochromatia bacterium | reverse complement strand
TCCGAGTGCCTCACGGGAGATGCGCTCGGCTCGCTCCGGTGTGACTGTGGGGCCCAGCGCGACCAAGCGCTCGAGGCGATCGCCCGGGAAGGGTGCGGCGTGCTGGTGTACCTCCGCCAGGAAGGCCGCGGCATCGGACTCATCAACAAGATCCATGCCTACCGCCTGCAGGACCAGGGTCTCGATACGGTCGAGGCCAACCTCCGGCTGGGTTTTCCGGCCGATCTCCGCGATTATGGCATCGGAGCCCAGATCCTGGTCGATCTCGGTGTGCACCACATGCGGCTCCTGACCAACAACCCGCGCAAGGTCACGGCCCTCGACGGTTACGGTCTCGAGGTCATGGACCGCGTGCCCATCCAGATCGAATCGAATCCCCATAACGAGCGCTATCTCGACACGAAGCAGCAGAAACTGGGACACTTGCTCTCGTGAACCCCGTCCCTATCCAGACCGCGAGGACCTCCATGCCCCACACGATCGGCGGCCACCTGCTGGCCCAGGGTTTCCGTTTCGCCATCGTCATCGCCCGCTTCAACGACTTCATCGGCAGCCGGTTGCTCTCGGGGGCGATCGATGCCATCACCCGCCACGGGGGCGATGCCGATCAGGTCACGGTGGTCTGGGTGCCTGGAGCCTTCGAGATCCCGCTGGTGGCCCAGCGCCTCGCTCGCTCCGCTGACTTCGACGCCGTGATCTGTCTTGGCGCCGTGATCCGCGGTTCCACGCCGCACTTCGATTACGTGTCGTCCGAGATGGCCAAGGGGATCGCCCAGGCCTCCTTGCAGACGGGCAAGCCCGTGGTCTTCGGGGTACTCACGACCGACACGATCGAGCAGGCCGTCGAGCGCGCCGGTACCAAGGCTGGCAACAAGGGCTGGGAAGCTGCTGCCACGGCCATCGAGATGGCCCACCTGATGGGCCAGTTGCCCGGGTAGTGCACCGGTTAGGATCCGGCGGGGGCGGGAATACACCGAGGTGAACGTCCCCGTTGCGAGGATCCCATGCGCTTCTCCATCCGAACCCGTTTTCAGGCCCTGATCCTGGCAGCCCTGGGCATCGTGGCCTGCACGGGAACGGGAACCAACATCACCGTGAACACCGTGGGAAGTGCGGGGGGTACCACGCCCGGAGGTGTCCGCATCGACCAGATCGCAGCAGGGCAGAAGGCCGACTCGACCCCAGCCCCCGTCGTCACCCTTCCGCCGGGGGCGGCGACTCCCGTTCCGACTCCCACTCCGGTGCCCACTCCCACGCCCACGCCTGCACCGACCCCGCCTCCGCCACCCTCGTTCATCGTGAAAATCGACGATTCGCGGATTCCTGCCATTCTCGAGATGCCCTTCCGGGCCACGCTCGGTTCGCAGGGAACGCTTTCCGGTGAAAACCCTGACCGGTTCACCTTCAACGCTCTGGCCACCAAACTCGTCGCCCGGGAGGTGGTGGCCACGACGGACATCCTCGTCTGGTCCGTCCGCCGCTCCGACGGGGGAGATGCCTCGCCTTACGTGGTGGCCTCGGGTAGTACCCGCCTCACGGGGTTTGCGACGGATAGCTTCACCCTGGTGACGCGGGCAACGGCCAGCGTCGTGACTCCCGTGACCTTGCTGGTCGAGGCGGCTTCGGGCAGCGTCACGAACTCCGTCTCGTTCTCCGTCGGGAACGGCAACGATTTCGAACTGGTCATCTCCGGACTGCGGGGGGGTAAGCGGTGAGTTTCTCGAGATCTCGATGGGTTCTGGCTCCCGGGCTGATGGCCGTCTCGCTCGTGCTGGCGGGCTGCCCTGGCCTGAGGTTCCCTGCGCTGGCCCCGTCTTCGCTGGGTTCGAGTCAGGTTTCCGGTGGCATCACGGCCGCCCGTCCCGTACCGATGGGGCAGGTGAGCCTGGCCATACGCTGGCCCGAGCGGCAAGCCGATCGTCAGGTTCAGGCCATCCCTGTCGCCGCCAATTTCATCACGCTCAGCGTCGTCGAGGCGAATCTGACGGCTCAGACGACGGTCGCCACGGCCTCGTTCACGCGGCCCGCAGCCGGTTTTTCTCTGGTCGCCACGGCCTCGATCCCGCTGCGCCTCGGTCAGGTCGTGAAGGTCCTCGTCAATGCCTACAAGGACGTGCAGACCGTTTCCGAGCCCGATCCCAGCCTCGTGATCGCCCAGGGGGTCCAGGAGAACGTTTCCGTTGCGCTGGACAAGCCCACCAAGCTCACGATCGACATCGATCCGGAGGTCATCGTCGCGGGTATCGGGGGAACTCCCGCGCTCGGTCTCGACACGATCCGGCGCGAAGACGTCCCTCCACCCCAGGTGCCGGCGCTGTGGACTCAGCTGAATGCTCCCGACCATCTGGCGTTCGATCCACGGGGCCGCTATCTGTATTTCACGCAGGCCCCCGACCCGGGTCGTGTCCGCGAAGGCGACTACCTCATGCGCCTCTGCATGCGTCCGGACTCGCCCGGTACGGCCGTCGGCGTCAGAAACTACGGCAACATGGCATTCATTGCCGGGGGGAGTATCGCAGAAGGAGCTTCTCCCGATGCCCTGAGTGCGCTGGAGACCTCCTTCCTCGAACCCACGGGCCTGGTGGCCTTCGAGTCGCCGGCGCTTTCTGGCAAACTCGCAGTCTACGTCTCGGACAAGGAGGGGCACGTCGTACGCCGGATCGATGCGGATGATCAGGTTTCGACCGCCGCCGGTATCTACAAGAGCGCCAGCACGGTCGATCTTGACGGTCCTCGTGGACTGGCCCTCCAGGCGGGGCTCACTCCGGATCAAACCTTCATCTACGTCGCGGATACTGGCAATGACCGCGTCCAGCGCATTCGGCACAGTGACGGCACGGTTGAGAAAGTCTTCAGCTTGCCCACGGGTACGGAGTCGGTCGCGGTGATGAGCTCGTACGAGCCCATCGCATCGGTCTCTTGTCCCGTTCCACAGGCTCTCGCCATCGGGACGAACCCCCTCAACGAGACGCTTGTCTACGTAGGCGGGGAGGACAGGGTCATCGAGGTCAACTCCTCCAGGCAAAGATCCAGGACGATCCTGGGCGGTGCTGGTTCGGATGAGGGTCTGAGACGGACCTCGCCCTTCAGTTCCGTCATCCAGGGGGTCGGAGGACTCCTGGCCAGCCGAGCCGGGAACAACTGCACCGTCTTCGTCTCGGATCGAGGTAACGGGTGTGTCTGGCGGATCGTCCAGCCCTTCACCGCTGAGGTGCCCGGTGCCACGGCGGAGCCCCAGGTGGTGATCCAGGGGCTCCAGGGGCCAGCGGGGCTCTCGTTTTCGGCTGATGGCACCAGTTTGCTGGTCGCCGAGGCCTCCGGTCACCGGATCCGACGCTTCCGTCTTTCTGATCTGCCTGCCGTGGGTTCCGGTGGCAGAGGCCTCCTCGCTTCTGTCGGTAGCGCTGAGACCATCGGGGTCGGTATTGCCGAACCTTTCGACTCCGTGTCGGCGACCTTTGACAACGGCGGCTTCGTGTCACCCGTCGCGGCCGTCGAGCCCGTCGCGGGCACCCGACTGGTGCTCGACAGCGGGACGGGGCGCATTCGCAGGGTCACCGGATCCGGTATTCGCACCGTGGCAGGCATGGGGAGTGGTAAGCGGTTTGAACGGGGCTCCGGTCTCAAGGGGGCCGGGTTCCACCTCGGTAAAGTCCAGGCGATCGACATGGACCGAACCGGGGTAAGCGGCAGCAATCTGGGAGATGCGACTTCATTGCGTCGACTGGTGGTGTTTTCAGCCGCTGACGATGACTCCCAATCTGCTGCCATCGAGATCGCGGGTCTTGATGGGCTTCCCGTGACGGCGAACGGGACCGATCGCCTCCTGGCTTCCCCTGCCACCTGCAGCGTGCTTTTCGAGAACATGATCACCCGTGATATCAAGCCGGACAATGCCCGTCCTCTGGATATCGTCACGGGCATCACGGTCAATCCTGTCCCGGCTCAGACTCCCCCCCCCTTCCCGGGCACTCCGACGCGCCAGGCCGATTTGCTGGAGCGTTATCTGACGCGGACGGGGCCCGTTGCGGTTTCGGTCGCGGGGGTGTTCAGTGCCCTGCATAGCTGGGATTCGCGTTTCCGCGAGTGGTCGTATGGCGTTTCCCTGTTTCGATTGCAGGGGTTCCGTCCGCTGGCAGGCACGGGTCCTTCCGGAACCAATGCCAACGGTCCAGGTGCGCTCATCCAGGTTGAAAAGCCTCGACTGGCTCGTTATGACATCGACGGGAACCTGTACTTCGTGACGGCTAGCAAGGATGGTACCTTGCTGCGGAGAATCCTCCGGAACGAGCCGCTGAACGAGCAGCCGCTTGTCCAGACCGTCGCCGGTGGTGGGAAGGCCTCGATCCCGGCCATCGGGGTGGGACGCCCCGTGCTGGCCACCAATGTCGGGCTCGGGGATGTCGTGTCTCTGGACGTGGATACGGCAGGGCAGGTCTATCTCGCCTCTGGCGGGAGCATCTTCCGGGTCAATCGCGATGGTTCGATTCTCGAGATGTACAAGTCCAAGAAGCGGACATTCAAATCGATCGCCTTTGATGAGACGGAGCAGGCCATCTATTTCACCACCGAGGGTGAACCCTACATCCGGAAGGTGTTCTTCCCCCGGAGTTCGTGAGCGCTCTTGGCTACATCGAGATGGGGGGCGTCCCGAGCCGGGCGCCCCCCATCTCTCGTGATTCCCGATAGGGATCCGGCCCCGTTCAGCGATGGAAGAATTCCCAGGCAGAGCCGGCCAGGAGCGTCACGCTCAGGATGGACAGCACGATCGTCGTGCCCCAGGCCACCAGATTGAAGCCGCGGCCGTTCACGTGTGCGCCCATGATGCGACGGTCGTTCACGAGGAGCAGCATGAACACCAGGATCACGGGTAGCAGCACCCCGTTGATGTCCTGGCTGGCAAGCAAAACCGCGAACAGGGGCAGGCCTGGAATCAGCACCACGGAGGCGCCCAGCACGATGAGCGCCGTGTAGATTCCCAGGAAGGCCGGGGCCTCGTCGAATCCCTTGTTCACCCCCGTCTCCCACCCGAAGGCCTCGCAGATGGCATAGGTGGTCGAAAGGGGAAGCACGCTCGCGGCCAGGAGCGAGGCTCCGAGCAAGCCCACGGCGAAGAGGGATTGCGCGTAGGGTCCGGCGATGGGGGCGAGCGCCAGGGCGGCGTCTGCCGCCGAGTCGATGTGGATGTTCCTCACGTGGAGCGTGGCAGCCGTCGCGACCACGATGAAGAAAGCGACGAAGTCCGTCAGGAAGGCGCCCACGAAGACGTCCAGCTTGGCATATCCGTAGGACTTCACCGTGATGCCCTTGTCCACGATGCTCGATTGCAGGAAGAACTGCATCCACGGCGTGATCGTGGTGCCGATGTAGGCCACCAGCACCAGCAGGAAGTCGTGGTCCCAGTGGATCCGCGGAGTGACGGCCGCATGCAGCACCTCGCCCCAGGGTGGGTGGATCAGGATGCCCGAGACGACATAGGTGAAGAGCACGAAGGCGAGGCCCAGGAACACCTTCTCGACGACCCGGTAGTTCCCTTTCACCACCAGGAGCCAGACGCCCAGGGCGGCGATCGGCACCGACAGCCAGCGCGGGATCCCGAAGACCTCTCCTGCCGCGGCCACGCCCGCGAACTCGGCGATGCATGTCGCCACGTTCGCCAGCAACAGGACGCCCATCGCGAAGGTCGTCCAGCGCACGCCGAAGCGTTCCCGGATGAGGGCGGACAGGCCCCGGCCCGTGACGGCGCCCATGCGGGCGACCATCTCCTGGACCACGGCCAGGACGACCGTGATGATCAGCAGCGCCCAGAGCAGATCGTATCCGTAGGTGGCACCAGCCGTCGCGTAGGTGGCGATGCCGCCGGCATCGTTGTCCGCGGAGGCCGTGATGATGCCGGGTCCGATCGTGGCGAGCAGCAGGCGCCAGCGCTTGCGGTTGAAGCGCAGGGCGATCAGGGGTTCCTGGAGCGTGGGAAGGTCCGAGGTTGGCGACATCCGGGGCCTCTAGCGCAGGTGTTCGGGAACGAGCGGGTAGACGGCGTCGAGCCAGGTGACCACGCCGACGAGGCGATCGCCTTCTGCCACGACGGGGACCGACTGGAAGCCGTAGCGGATCATGAGGCGCAGCACCTCTTCCTGGTCGTCGGTGACGGCGACGTGATGCGTGACGCTGGGGCTGATCTCGCCGAGCGTGAGGTCCGACTGGGCGACCATGAGCTCGCGCAGGGACACGACGCCCTCGAGCTTGCCCTCCTCGTCGACCAGGTACACGTAGGTCAAACTCTCGACCTCCTGGTCGAGGGCCTGACAGGCGGCGATCGCCTCCTGGACCGTCGTCCGGGCCGGCAAGGCCACGTAATGCGGGGTCATGAGCGACCCGGCGCTGTCCTCGGGGTGCGAGAGCAGCTCCCGGACCTCCTCGGCTTCATCGGCGTCCATCAGACCGATCAGCTGCTCGGCGCGGGTCTCGGACAGCTCGCCGAGGACGTCAGCCGCCTCGTCGGGCTCCATCTCTTCGAGGACGTCGGCAGCACGTTCCTCGGGCATCTCGACCAGGATGTCCGCGGCGTCGTCCGGGTCCATCTCCTCGAGGACGTCGGCCACCTGGGCGTCGTCGAGTTCAGCCAGCAGCTGGGTTCGCTGCTCGTATCCGAGGTCCTGGAAGATGTCGGCCAGGTCGGCCGGGTGCAGCCGCGTGAGGCGATCGCGGGCGACTTTGAGCTGGACCTCGCTCTGGCCGCGGTCGAGGGGCTCGATCACGTCCCAGGGCACGATCCCCTCGGGCATGCGGAACTGGAAGAGGTTGCTGAGGGCCGCGACGAACTCGGCGATACCCAGTCGACGGGCCAGCCCCCAGGGGCCGATGTCCACGCCGATGACGATCACCTGCGAGCCGTGCGAGGCGAGCTGGACGTCATTGACCCGGACCACCTTGGCCCCGTTGACATCGACGACCTGGCAATCGAGCACGTCTTGACCGAGCAGGCGTTCTCGCTCGTCGGGCGGCGGCAGGTCGGCCAGTGTGACACCCGGCCGCAGGGTCACGCGGTCGTGATCGAGGCGTTCGACCCGTTCCCAGGGGATCAGCCAGCGATGCCGGAGCCCCGAGCGGGCGACGACACCCTGCACGTGGGGCAGGGCACGCTCCTTGCTCAGCGAGAGGTCGCGGAGGCTGCCCAGCTTGCGGCCGGCTGCGTCCACCACGGGCAGTCCCTGGAGCTGGCTGAAGAAAAGCATCGGTCCTCCCGCTCACCAGTCTACCACCCGGGTAAGATCGGGAAGTCATGCTGGACCGCGTGCTCAGGGAAGGGGATGAGAATCGTGAACAGATGGACCATTCGGGGGACACTTCTGGTCTTGAACCTGGCCATTTGCGCATGTCAGCCGGGTGGGACGCCCTCTCCGACGCCGGGAACGTCAACTCCGGCCCCATCGACCTCGCCCGGATCGGCTACCGCATCCTTCAAAACCCAGGTTGCGCCCGTGCTGATGCGTTCGTGCGTCGAGTGTCATGTGGCAAATGCCGAATTCCCTACCTTGTTCGACAAGGATGGCGCCGTGAGTTGGGCCGCCGCGCGCTCGAACATCACGCGCATCCTCGATGAGGTGCGCTCCGGGAGGATGCCCTTCAAGGGCAACACGAACCCGCCGAAGCTGACGGCTCAGCAGATCGCGGACCTGGAAGCGTGGCGCACCGCGGGTATGCCCGATAACTGAGGTCTCCGTTGTAGATGGTTTGACACTCGTGGCCATCGCGCCACCTCTTTTTGCTGGCCCCGCTTTGATTTTTTCCTCTTTTCAATTTCATTAAATTCGTTTTAAAATGGTCATCTGTTCGCCTTCGACGAAAGGAACTCGACAGATGAATCGTCTCGCTCGGATCGGCATTTCCGCGCTCGTTACCACTCTGGGACTCTCGGTCGCCAGTTGCGGGTTGCCCGGACAGCCCGCGCAGCTCACGTCGTCTTCTCGCGTCGTTCGCGCCCGTGCGGACGAGCCGGCCTTCAAGGCTCAGGTCTCCGCCATCCTCAGCCCGTCTTGCGCTTCCTGCCACGCGTTCGGTCGTCGCTCGCCCGTGATGTTTGCCCGCGATGGTTCAGTTGACCTCGATGGGGTCCGCTCCAACCTCGGAGACATCATCCGCGCCATCGAGACCGGTCGCATGCCTCGTGGCAATGCGCCCAAGGTCTCGGCCGAGAATCTCGCCCTGCTGAAGGCCTGGCAGGCTGCCGGGATGCCCGACGCTCGCTAGGCTGCACGTCTCGCACTCCGCTGTCAGTAGCGGAGCGCGGGCCTGAATCCGATCGCGTCACGGGACTGCACGGGCTCGTCGTGAAGTCCCAGCGCCCAGACTCCCGCACCCGGTCCGAAGATCCCGAAATGTCCCCCTCGAACGGGCTTCGTGTTCGTCGTGCGGTATTCCAGATAATAATCACCGCCCAAACCGGGTGCCGGCTCCATTCCCGTGGAGCCCGGCACCCCGTGGCGTCTCAGGCGGCGATCGGTGGACAGGCTGGTGATGTATCCTGTATCCACCCGGATGGGGATGACGGTCTCGGAGACCACGAAATATCCCGAACCGCTCTGTCTGCCCAGGGTGGCCGTCCATTCCCACACGTTTCCGTGAAGGTCGTGAACCCCCGCGGTCGTGCCCGTATGGGTCGTCTGGTTCTGGCCCGGCGTCCACGTGGAACATGTCGCAGATCCGGTCAGGGCCCGATTCAGTCCGCCGTACGTGGGATCATCCACGAAGGTGATGGATGGGGCGTTCGCGTCGGTAAGGTCGTGATTGTTGCCGTGGACCGCGATCCCGTGCATCATCGACCAGATGGCCAGGGCCGTCCATTCGTCATCTTCCATCAGGTGGCAACGAGCGTCGTAGGCATGGCACGTCCGGACTGCCGCGTCCCAGCTGATATTCGTCCACGGAACGCAGGACGGGGCGACCTTGAGCGTCGTCTCGGTTCCGGACGTGGCCTCTTCGCCGGATGCCGCGGAACCGGGGAGAGCATCGGCCCGCGAGGCCTCGTATTTGCCGGCATAGAAGCCCCCGAACGTTTCGCGGGCCCAGTCCATCCCCTCGATTCCCGATACCGGGCGAGTGGCAATCCAGCTTCCCACGCCACGATCCGCGAGTCCTGCACCGCACGCTGCCGGGCGAATCAGCTGGTAGGCGTGGAAGACTGGAATCCAGACGAACTCGCTTCGAATCCCGTTTCGAACCTTGAAGTAGGCATGATGAGCATCGATGGGGCCGGGATCGTCAGGCGCCAGGCCCCCTCCCACGCGCGGGGTGGGGTCGGGTGCGGGTTGGGTCGAGACGCGTGCCGCGAACGATGGAATCGCGAGCATCCCCGCCTCGGGATATACCTCGAATTCGCCCTCCGATAGCCCCTTGATCCGGTCCGGTATCTCGAGAAAGCCAGCCGTTCCGGAGATCCGGAAGCTCACATTCGGAGCGTGAAAGGTTCTCGGCTGCCCTTCCGTGGCCTTGACCTCGAAAACGGGGAGGCCTTCGGTGTCCGTGACCTCGAGGGCCTCGAGTAGCGAACGGACCTGATTCAATCCCACATGAAACAGCAAGTTCGGCGCCCTGAGCTGGACGCTGGCCAGGACCCGGAAAGAATGCGCCCTCGAGGGCTGTCCGGCGACACGGACGATCAGATTGCCGCTCCGGGCGCCGGCCGGCACCGTGAAGCGGATGAGGTCGTCGCCAGCTCGCTCGATCGTGGTGGCGAGCAAGCCTTCGACCGAGACGTCGAACGGACGTCCCTTCGATGCACCGAAGCCCGAACCCCTCAGCGTGATGACGCTTCCCGGCGCACCGTTGTCCGTGGGAGTACCGGACGAGGAGAGCACTTCAGCGATATCGGGAACGTCCGCACGCAGTTCGATCTCGGACACGTCGGTCGTTTCCCCCGGCCGCACTTCCACCGGGCCGACCGGGGTTCCCTGTCCCAGCTCGAGATGCCAGGCGATCAGGTCGAAGCGCCCTCCGGGGAGGCCCGTCAGCTCGTATTTTCCGTCCCGCGTGACCTTTGCCAGGTAACTGGAGCCTGGACCGTAGACCTCGGCCCCCGTCAGATCCGTCACTCCGGTGAGGGTGCTCCGGATACGACCACGCACGCTGCCCGTGGGGGCCACCTGGATGGAGCCCAGTTGGTTCGTCACGCGGGGTGATACGTCGATCGCGGGGCGCCATGCCTTCAACTGGGCGGATTTGCTCTCGATCTCGAGGTTGTAGCGGCCGGGATCGAGCGGCAAAACGAAAGACCCGTCTGCACGCGTATTCGTGTCTCCGGCCAGTCCTGCCACGCGGTAGGTGGAAACTCCCGGGATGCGCCAGGTCGAGATCAGATTTCCCGCGCCGTGGCTCACCAGGCTCCCCGAGTTGTTCGACAGGAGGCTCGATCCATCGACGAGGCTTCCAGAGGGGAAGGCTCTGATACGAGCGTTTTGCACCGGCTGATTGTTCGTGTCCAGGATCTGACCGTGTAGACCACTTACCAGCGGCAGATCCTGGCGAGGATCCCTCAATCCGGGCGTGCTCGTGCAGGCTGCCAGGGCGAGCAACATGATACCGATGCGAATCTCGCTGCGCATTCGGGCCTCCGGGGGCGCGGATTATCCGTGCCATCTGCGTATACGGGACCTCACGGGACCACTTCCCGTATTCCCTTCGGGGCCATCCGATACACGGTCGTGAGCGATTCGGGAAGGTCGCATTCAGGTATGATGGATGGGCTGGAAGGAAGTGGCATGCCGAGCGCGTTCCCGGAAGCCGAGCGAGCCGGTCTTTACCGGGCGATCCTCGAACGGCGCGACATCCGAAGCTACCGGCCGGATCCCGTGCCGGACCAGATCCTCGCGAGCATCCTCCGGGCAGCTCACCAGGCGGGGTCCGTGGGCTTCATGCAGCCCTGGAATTTCGGTCTCATCCGGGAACCGGCCATCAAGCAGGCGATGCATGCCCACTTCCTGGATGTCAATGATCGGGCAGCGAACCCCTACGAGGGCGATCGCCAGGACCGTTACCGTTCGCTGAAGCTCCAGGGCCTGCTCGACGCTCCGATCCACATCCTCGTCACATGCGACCCCGAGCGTGGCGGGCCGCATGTGCTCGGGCGTGCCACCATGCGCGAGACGGACGTCTACAGCACCTGTCTGGCCGTCCAGAATCTCTGGCTGGCTGCCCGGGCCGAGGGAGTCGGTGTGGGCTGGATGAGCCTCATGGAGCCCGCCTTCGTGCGCCAACTTCTGGGGATTCCGGAGTCCGTCATCCTGGTTGCTTATCTGACGGTCGGCTATCCGGTCGCGTTTCCGACCGAACCGATGCTGGAAGTGCTCGGCTGGCGTCAGCGCCAGGACCTGACGGACCTGATCTGGACGGATAGCTGGGATCGCCCGCTCGCCGAACACGCTCCGACCTTGACCGAGGTCTTGATGCGTACCGATCTCGGGCAGATGGTCGCAGAGGTCTCCGGGTCGAGGACGGAGGGGGCTGGCGCGTTGCCCCCGAACGTCCTCCCTCTTGCCACAGCTTCCGAATTTTTGCCCGCGGACTCCCCAGGAGCCTCCGTCCAGGACCGTCTGGCGGCGCAGACACGTCCTCGCGGCAGTCTCGGCAGGCTCGAGGATCTCGCCGTTCGCCTGGCCACCACCCAGCAGCGCTTGTATCCGTCTGTGGCCCGGCGCGGGCTCTGGCTGCTGGCCGGCGATCATGGGGTGGCGGCTCACGGGGTCAGTGCATACGAGGCGCGAGCGACCCACCAGATGGTCTATCAGTTTCTCGCGGGGCACGGCACCGTCAATGCGCTCGCGCGGCAGGCTCGCGTCCCGATCGAGGTGGCCGATCTAGGCGTCGCGCACGATTTCGGCGACGCAACCGGATTGCACCACCGCAAGGTGCGGCACGGGACGCGCGCCCTCCATCTCGAGGATGCCATGACCGGCGATGAGGTCGAACTCGCGATCTCCCGGGGCCGCGAACTCGTCGGGCTGGGAGCCCGGCGCTGGACCGGAGGCGATGAACTCGATCTGCTCTTGCTCGGTGAAATGGGGATCGGCAACTCCACGGCGGCGGCGGCGCTCGTCACGGGCTTGCTCGACGGTGCCGTCCCTGACTGGGTCGGGCGTGGGACGGGCATCGGTGATGGTGCCCTCGCCCGCAAGCGGACCATCGTGCAGCAGGCGCTCGACCGTCGCCGCGATCTCGGTCGAGAGCCCCTCGCGGCGCTCGCGGCCTGGGGCGGATATGAACTGGCCGGTCTGGTGGGAATCCTCCTGGAGGCGCACGAGCGACGCGTGCCGGTCCTCCTCGACGGTTTCATCGTGGGGGCGGCCGCGCTGGTGGCGTCGCGCCTCGTTCCCGGCATCGAGCGCGACTGGATCGCCTCGCATGTGTCGGCCGAGCCGGCCCATCGTGCCGTACTCGCGGCCTTGCAACTCGAGCCTCTGCTCGACTGGGGCCTCCGGCTGGGTGAGGGCAGCGGCGCCGTTCTGGCGCTCGGAGCCCTGGAGGCGGCATGCTCGCTCGTCAGCGAAGTACGCACCTATTCCGAGGCGGGCATCATCGAGCCCGTCGACCGGCTCGGACGCAGCTAGGAGGCGCGCTTGTCCGGATACGCCTCCACCGGTATTCCCCCCCGTGGCCCCGACCTGCCCGACGGCTCGCCGGCTTTCCGTTCCGGAATCCTGCGGGACGTGGCGATCGCCACGATCTTCCTGACCCGGATCCCCGTCAGGATCCCCGGTGAGGTCACGGGGCAGGACATCGCCCGGGCCAGTCGGCACTATCCGCTGATCGGCGGCGGGGTGGGGGCGATTCTCGGTGGGGGCGCCTGGCTCGCCATGCAGGTTTTCCCACCCGTCCTCGCCGCGACCCTGGCCTGCGTGCTCGGTTTGATGCTCACGGGGGCATTTCACGAGGATGCGCTCGCCGATGTCGCAGACGGCTTCGGCGGTGGCTTCACCGTGGAACGCAAGCTCACCATCATGAAGGACAGCCTTCATGGGACCTACGGGGTGCTCGCGCTCGTCATGGCCATGCTCGTGCGGGTTCAGGCGATCGCCCTGCTCGCCCCCCGGGTCGTCCTGCCAGCCCTGGTGGTCACTCATGCGCTCTCACGGGTGGGGCCCGTATGGCTGATGCGCCTGTTGCCCGTGGCCCGAGCCGAGGGACTCGGTGCCGAGGCCAGTCGCATCGGCTGGATCGAGCCTGTCATCGCCGCTGCGGTCGCCACCGCTCTCGCGGTCATCAGCCTGGGGCCGGGACTGGCTGCTTTCGCCCTTCTCACGGCAGCGCTCTCCTCGCTGTTCGTGGGCTGGCTTTCTCTCAGGCAGGTGGGGGGCATCACCGGGGACGTCCTGGGAACCGCCCAGCAGCTTTCCGAACTGGGCATCCTCCTCGTCATCGGTGCCCTCGTCATACACGCTCCCGCCCTGGGGGGCGGACTCGTCGCAACCGGAGGAGGTTGACTCCATGTCCGTGGTTTCACGCTGGATCTGGATCCGGCATGCGCCCGTCGAGGCGGCTTACCGAGGTCAGATCATCGGCTCTACCGAGGCGGCTGCCGACCTGCCCGGCGATCCGTCTCCATGGCTCGAGCATCTCGGTGGCGTCGATACCTGGATGTCCTCGCCGCTCCAGCGCGCCCGTCAGACGGCTCGCTGGCTCGGAGCTCCGGAAGTCTATCCGATCGAGCAGGGCTTCGCCGAGCAGGACTTCGGGGAATGGGAAGGCAAGCGCTGGTCGGTCCTGATGAGCCAGGATACGCGCGCTCGGGCATACTGGGCAGCCTATGACCGCAGCATGCCTCCCGGGGGAGAGTCTCTGGAACTCGTCCAGCGTCGCGCCTGGCGCGCCTTCGAGATGTGGTCCAGGCGAGTCGAGGATCGTCAGGTGGCGGTCGTGGCCCATGCCGGAGTGATCCGCTGCATCCTGGCCCACTGTCTGGGCATGCCTCTCGATCGGGCGCTCACCCTGTCCATCGATCCGCTTGGCATCACCGTGATCGAGGGGCATCGAGGCAGCTGGCAGGTCTGTCATGTCAACATGTTGCCGGGCGGGTATGGTATCAAAGATTGATGCTGACAAGGTTGTTTTGCGTGATTGTTGACGCCTTGATTTCAATATGACGCGTGCCAGGATCAGCCTTCTCGCTCTTGCGATCTGGGGCCTCGGTGTCATGCCTGCCCGCGCGAAACCGTCCCTTGCCCCCTCTTTCGGCCCGCCTCCATCGTCCCTGCGCGACGTCTTCGGGCAGACGCTGCCTGCCAGGCCTTGCCGGAGAGTGGTCTCGCTGGCCCCTTCGGTCACCGAGACCCTGTTCGCTGCGGGCTTCGGGGACCGCGTCGTCGGCGTCTCGCGCCACAGTGACTTCCCCCGCGAAGCTCGACGCCTTCCCGTCGTTGGCGATGCCGATCACGTCTCCACCGAACGTCTGGTCACCTTGCATCCGGATCTCGTGCTGGCCGTCGAGGGGGCGGGCATTGCACTCGATCGCCTCCAGCGCCTGCTTCACGTACCCGTGGTCGTGCTGCCGGGCGATCGCCTGGATGCGCCCGCCCGTCACGCCGAGGCGCTCGCACCCTTTCTCGGTCCTTCTGGACGGGACTTCGCCCGCAGGTATCGCCGTGACGTGGCACGGGTGAAATCTTTACCAGCGGGAGGCACCGCTCTCTGGGTCATCTGGCACAGGCCCATCATGGTGGCTGGGACGGGGACCTACCTGGACGACCTTCTGCGCCATCTCGGAGTGGTGAACCTGGCCCTGCGACCCGGTTATGCCCTGTATCCGGACGAGCGCCTGGTCTCGCTGCCCCCCACCGTCGTGCTATATCCGGATGACCTCGACATCGCCCCCGTCAGGGCGCGCGTGCAGCATGCGAGGTTCATCTCCCTGCCTGCCGATCTCGCGAGCCGTCCTGGGCCGCGATTGCCGGCTTTGCTGTCGCGCGTGGCGCGGGAGCTCACCGGGAAACCGTGACGAACTCCGGTCCCTTCCAGGGTTCCCCGGGGAAACAGTCAGACCCGGTCATCTCAGCTCAGATGGATCTCGCTGCGGCGATCGGCATGGGTGCCCAGACCGTAGGACACGGACACGAACTCATCGGGATCATAGGTGCCGGCAAGGCGGTCGTCCTGGACCTCGGCGCGTAACTTACCCTTGTTCTGGCGGTACAGCTTGCGCAGGTCGTCCTCGGATCCCACGAAGATCTCGGGAAGGTGATCATGGGGCTCCGTGAAGAACTGCCGGATCGTCGGATCCATCAGGAGGGGAGCCCCGTTGTCCGAGGGCAGGCTGACGTAGGCGTGCACCTTACCGACGAGGCGCGGATCGGAACCGCTCCGGTGTCCCGTCCCCGGATCCACCACCACCATGCGCGCTTCGATTCCCTCGCGGACCAGACGTTGCACCCACTTCGCCGACAGGTCCATGCACAGGCCGTCGGAAGCCGTCCATGGTCCTGACGACGCCTCCGTTCGACCGATCCGATCGAGGACCATACCCAGGTCCCTGCCACGGGGAGCGGGCTCCCGTTGAGGGGAGGTTTCCAGGCGATCGCGCCGGCGTTCACTCTTGCTGCTTTCGGGAGGGGAGCCAGGACCGGGTTTGCGTCCGGTCGGACGGACCCAGGAGAGGGGATTCAGGTTCGACCGGATGAACTTCAAGAGGGCCTTCCCTTCGATGGTATTCCTCGCATACCCGGAAAAAGGCGCCAGGACACGATCAACGCCGGACGACCGTGCGGTCCGCCCAGTCGATGTTCCAGGCATCATGGCCCGTGTCCCGCCATCGTGCGGTCTCGACGAGGCGCAGATCCGTGCGGTCGCGCCCCCATTCCCGCGTGAGCAGACGAACCCGTGCTCGCCCCGGTTCCCCCGATAGCGTCACCAGCAGGGTCTCAGCCAAGAGTCCGGCCCGGAAGCGGACGGGGCCCGGTCCCCGGTTCACGAGCACCAGATCTCGGACCCCTTCCCACAGGGTGGCATCCAGGCCCGACGGAGCCGAGGTGATGGGCCGACCATGCCCGTGACGTTCCTCGATGTCCAGCCCTGCCACGAGGGCTGCCTGGAAGACCGCCGAGGCGAGCTGACAGATTCCGCCACCCGGGTCGAGTTCGCGTGCCCCCCCCCGCAGGACGGGTGCGGGCAGGTAGCCTCCTGCGACCGTTCGCGTCCCCAGGCACCGGTCGAGAGACCAGCGACCTCCCTCGTTCAGGACGGCCCCGTCCACCTTCCGGACGGCCTGGGCCAGGTTACGCCGCTCGGGGTTCGAGCGGCTGGCAATCCCCGAAGGGACACGGGCCAGTTCCATACGGAAGGGGCGCTCCAGCCAGCAGATCGCGGCCAGGGCTCCCAGTCCGAGCACTCCCGGTATCGTCCATGCCGATCTCACGGGAGCACCTCCCGGATCTCTGAAGACGTGCCCGCGCGCAGTTCGGGGGCGTACATGCCTTCCAGCACGGCCGGCCGGACCTGGATGCGACCCGCGATCTCCGGACGGACCCATGCCTGTACCGAGAAGCTACCGGAGGCCAGATATTCCTGGAACCAGACGACCTGGTCGTCCAGGACCTGTGCCCCGCTCCATGCACCCTCCGGCACCTTGACCACTTCGAAGCCAGCCGGCAACGGAAGCGAGATCTGGACCCGCTCGAGGTCGCGCTTGCAGCGCGCCGTGACCTGCATGAGCAGGACCTCGTGGACCTGCGAACTCCCGCCTGCTCGCGGCAAGGTGTCCGGATCCAGGGGAGCATCGCCACCGGCCAGGGCCCGATCCAGCCGTGCCCGATCGATCCGGACCCACCGGCGCTCCAGTTTCACGTCGGTATGCGAGGTCTCCGGGACGGGATTTCGCGCCACCAGGTGGCGGGTGCGAGCCCAGACGGGCACGCTTCCGGAACCCTCGAGCCGGATCTCGAGCCGGTGAGATCCAGCGCCGAGTGGACCCAGCCGACCGAGCCAGGAGCCCGAGGGTGCCACCCCCGGCCACACGCGACCATCCAGCACGATCGAGACCGTGGATGCGTCGCTCGTGGGGGATGGCACATGGGCTGCCAGGGCCGCGATGGTCCAGGCCTGCTCGAGCGTGGACATCCACCTCGCGTCGCGGCATACCGTCTCGAGCCCTTCCGCGGCAGGCTTCACCAGCGGAGAGTCTGGATGCGCCCCGTGCAGGGCCCACAGCACCCGGGCGGTGGTCTCGATCTCGGAGCGATGAAGCAGACCGCCGGTGCGCGCGCGCGTCCAGGTCACCATGGGACCCGAGCGCTGTGCACGCTTTGCGAGCGCGGAACGGAGCCCCTCGTCGTCCGGTCGCGCCAGCATCCTCCAGGCCAGTCCGGCATCCGTCAGGGAAGTTTCCGGGTCCGCGAGCAGGACCGCGAGGGACTCCATGGGGGCGTCCCTCATCCTCGCCAGCAAGCCACCGATCCGGGCTCGCAGATCCGGTGCTGCACCCCGGAACATGACATGTGGAGTGGCCACATCCGCTCCCGTGGCCGGAACGTGCTGCACCCACCACTGCAAGCCGCGCTCGATGACTCCGGGATCCACGCGAAGGCCGTGTTCCTGGGAGATGATCAGGCCCTCGCAGACGATCGCCGTGTGCTCGATATCGCTCGGATCTCCCGGAAACCACCCCCAGCCGCCATCGGCGTGCTGCATCGTCAGGAGGCGGTCGAGCAGCTCCCCGGAAAGCGCTTGCCGGCCCGGTAGACCCAGCGCATGACGTCCCACCACGGTCCCCACGAGCTTGCTCGTCGTCTGTTCCGAACAACCGAAGGGATACGATTCCAGCTCGGCCAGCAGGCGCGCCACGGTGGCCCTTATCCCGTCGTCGATCTGGACGTCCATCCACGACGCCCCCGCTTCGGTGCCCGGAGGAAGGGAGCATGTGGCGATCCACGGGCGATCGCCCGATACCTCACCTGCCTGCACGGGCCCGATCGAGGTCTCGCCCATGGGCAGGACGGGGAACCGTGTCTCGAGACCATCCCGGGCCTTGCCCGCGACCGCGGCGAGGGTCACGGAGGCGGTGCCGGCCTCC
>JBEIFE010000008.1:0-18318 GCA_040382575.1 Candidatus Sericytochromatia bacterium | reverse complement strand
CGCGTCCGCGACGCCCTGTCCGTCCGGTTCGAGGTATTCGTCCAGGAACAGGGCTTCCCGGCCGACCAGGAAGTAGACGATCTCGATGCGATCGCCTGCCACGTCGTCGCGTGGGAGGAATCGAAACCCGTGGCCACGGCACGTCTGGCCACCCTCGATGCGACTCGCGTCCAGATCGGTCGGGTAGCCGTTCTCCCCGACTTCCGCCGTCAGGGCCTGGCCACGCGCATGCTCGAGTTGCTCCTCGAACTCGCGCGCCGCGAGGGCTACCAGCAGGCGGAGCTCCGGAGTCAGATCGATGCCATACCGGTCTATGAGCGACTGGGTTTCGTGGCAGAGGGTCCCTGGGCCCTGGAGGCCGAGGTCCCTCATCGCCTCATGCGGCGGGCGATCACGCCTCTCGGGTGATCTGGCACCGATCGACCTGAATACTTCTTCTTGACTTTTTCTTAACTTTGACTTAAACTTATGACGTGGGTTCCGACGTCCCGGATGGTCTGGAGGTCTCGTCTTGTTCCTGAAGCGCTCCCTGGTTTCCCTCGCGATCGGTGCATCCCTGCTCACGATCTCCGGTTGCGGTCTGAATGACGCCCGTTCGACGACCAGCAACGGTCGCCTGGCAGCGGCTCAGTCCAAGCGCAGCCGCCAGGTCGTGACGCTGCGCTTCCGCGACACCGCGCAGCTGTCCAGGCTCGACGATGCCGACGTCGATCTGTTCGAGAACGTCGATCTCGCGGCCCGGACGGTCGATGCGGCCGTATCGGAAGCCGGGATCCGGAAGCTCCGCGCGAAGGGCATCTCCGTCACGCGCAGCATCCACGCCGACGCCTACGAAGCCTTCGCCTTCCCGGCTGGATACCACACGGTGGCCCAGATCCAGAGCGAACTGCAGCAGCTGGCCGCCGACCACGCCGCCGTCTTGAAGGTCCAGGAGATCGGCAAGTCGGTCCAGGGTCGCCCGCTCGTCGCCGTGTGCCTCTCGAGCAAGGCAGGATCTGGTCTGCCCGCCCTGCTGGTGAGCTCCGGCCACCATGCCCGCGAGTTGCCCCCCGTCGAGCTCACGATGCGCTACATCCGGACCATGGCCGAGGGCTATGGCAAGGATCCCGTGATCACCCGGCTGCTCGACACCCGCGAAGTGTGGGTGATGCCCCTGGTGAATCCGGACGGGCGTTCCCGCGTCGAGGGCGGTGACTCCATGTGGCGCAAGAACGTGCGGCCCAATGCCAATGGCAGCACGGGCGTCGACACGAACCGTAATGCCGACGACCACTTCGAGGACGGCGATCGCAACCCCTCCTCGGATGCCTACCAGGGCACGGCGCCCTTCTCGGAACCCGAGACGGCCGCCATCCGGAACCTGTGCGAACGGATCCCCTTCAAGGTGGCGCTCGACATCCACTGCTACGGCGGGATGATCCTCTGGCCGCCCGGCTACGACCGGAGCGTGACACCCGACGATCGCACCTTCCGGGTGATCGGCACGCGTCTGGCGAAGGGCGGCAAGTACCGCGCCGGAACGATCGCCCAGACGATCTACCAGACCTTCGGCGACGTCGCGACGTGGCAGTACAGCAAGAAGAAGATCCTGGCCTTCGCCGCAGAACTCGACGACGGGCGCTTCAATCCTCCGTACCGTCAGGTCGATACCGACTGGAGCATCTGGCAGGACAACCTGATGTACCTCACGGACGTGACAGGCAACCTGCCGAATCCCTGATCGTTTCCGTTCACCTGTTGACCTGGATCCATGGAGCGTGGCTCCATGGATCCAGCACGTTTTTGATGAGGTTCCCGTGTTCTCACGTCTGATCGATACCCGCGACGAACTGGCCCGACTGGCCGATCATCTGTCCGATCGCGACATCCTTGCGATCGACACCGAATTCATCCGCGAGCGCAGCTACTGGCCAAAACTCGAGTTGCTCCAGGTGGCTGATCGCGAAGGGACCGTCGTCGCGATCGATTACGGACGCCTGGGCATCCGTGAGGACGATCCCTTCCTGGCCCTGCTGGCTTCCCCCCGGGTCCGCAAGGTGTTCCACGCCGCCGAGCAAGATCTCGACATCCTGGCAATGTATCTCGACGTGGTTCTGCCCAACGTCTTTGACACCCAGCTTGCGGCGGGTTTTGCCGGCCTCGGGGCGCGTCCGGGATACGGTCCGACGGTCGAAGCGCTGGTCGGCATCCGGCTTGCCAAGGGCGAGAGCCTGACGGACTGGTCGCTGCGTCCTCTCACGGAGAGCCAGCTGGCCTATGCGCTGGACGACGTCCGCCATCTGCTGACGGTGCACGACCGGCTGGTGTCGACCCTCGAGAACAACGGTCGCCTGCCCTGGGCCGAGCAGGAGGTCGACAAGCTCGTCGCGGCGATTCACCAGCAGCGCGAGCTGCGCCGGAACCCCGATACGCTGTACCTGCGAGTCCGCGGGCGGAATACCCTGGATGCCCAGGGACTGGCTCTCCTGCAGGCCCTGGCGCGCTGGCGCGAAGAAGAGGCCATCCGCCGCGATCGCCCCCGAGGCTCCATCCTCAAGGATGAACTGCTGGTCGAGGTGGCCCGCCGGGCTCCCCGGGGCGTCGGGCAACTCGAGCGGCTGCGGGGTTTCACGCCACGCGACCTCGAGCGACACGGCGAGACGATCATCGGCCTGGTGCGCGAGGTCTTGGCGCGTCCGCGGAACACCTTTCCCCAGCCCGAGAGCTCCAATCCGCCACCCGACGATGCCACGCTGGCGCTCACCGAGCTGTTGCAGGCCGTGACTCACGCCGTCGCCTCCGAGAGCGGACTTCCGGTGGGGCTTCTGGCCACTCATGGCGAACTGCAGCGCCTGGCGGACCTCCAGCGTCGCCGCGAGCCCCTGGCTCATCCGCTCATGGAGGGCTGGCGCGGAGACCTGCTCGGGGCTCGACTCGTCGACATGCTCGAGGGACGTTCGGGCATCCGCTGGGATCCCATCGCGGGGCGGATGCGCATCGAAACCTCGGGCGCCTCCATTTCTTAAACGTTTCTTTCCACCATGTTGAGCGTTGCTTAAGAAAATTTTGGCAGCATCCCGGGATAACAGGGGAGAACCCCGCCTGGAAAGGATGCCAAACACGTGTTGAATCCCGTCACTCGTCCCGGTTCCATCCCCGCTCCCCGTTCCGCGCCTCCGAACGCGAAACCCGCTACCGCAAAGCCTGCCGCAAGTGCCCAGGACACGCTGAGCCTGAACTCGGAAACCTGGCATTACCGCGGTATCAGCAGCAAGTTCCAGGTGAACTGGACGAGCAGCGACCTCCAGGCGGGGCTCGCCCAGGACATGTCCGCCACCGAGCCCACCTTCAGCCTGCGCCGCCAGGTGACGGCCCCCTGTCAGGAAGGGGACTTCCGGTGCATGGGTGAGAGCCAGACCACCGTCCAGCTCCGGGCCCAGGTCGGTCGAACCCTCGGCTTCCAGGAAGCCAGCTCGGGATACCTCCCGGGTGCCGCTCATGACTGGGCCAGCACGACCCTGAAGACCGTCGACATGGCCAGCGGAAAGCCCGTGGCGCTCACGGATGTCTTCTCGAAGGATGCTCTGTACGAGGCGCTGATGAAGGATCCCCTGGTCAAGCAGGAACTTGCCAGGGGTCTGAGCCGGGGACTCTTCAGGGCCCCGAAACCTGCAAACTTCGAGGCCCTGGTCTCTTTCCTGGATGGCAGGCAGTCCGCCGATGGCCGGCACCGCTTCGATCGAAGCATGCTCGAAAACTTCACCTTCGAGAACGTCCAGGGGAACCAGGTCCACGTGAAGATGGCCGTTCCTTACGGGGTGGAGGTGTTCCGGGGCACGCTGACGGAGCTCAACCTCACGCTGCCGACGAAGGCGCTCACGGGATTCGTCTCGGAGACCGACCTGCGTCGCGCAGGCGACCGTACGGCCGGCATTCTCGGTAGCGAGGCCCGCAAGCTCAAGGATCGGTTCACCACCATCGAGTTGCCCGAATAGGTCCAGTCCCCCCGACAGGATGAGGCCCCCTCCCGGAAATCCGGGAGGGGGCCTCGACTTGCGAGAAGAAACCTAGAGCAGGTTCTCGGAATTCAGCAGGAACGGAACGGCATCCCGGATGTCTTCCAGTCCGAGGATGAACTGCGCGACGCGGGCCATGCCGACGCCGGCGCCCGAGTGCAGGGGAACATCCTTGTCACGGTGAGCGTCGAGGTACCAGGCGAAGTCCTCATCCTTGCCACCGAGCTCGATCAGACGGTGGTACATCGGGCTGGACTTCAGACGACGCTCGATGGTCTCGAGCTCGTGCTCGCGCTCGGCCGCACCGGCGGACTCACCGGCCTTGGGCAGGAGCAGGTCCGTCGAGTTCACCAGACGCGGATCCTCGGCGTTCTGCTTCATGTTGAAGAACTTGATGGGCAGCGGATAGTGCGTGAGGAACATCGGGCCGAAGCGCTCGGTCAGCAGGCGCTCGTGGTTGGCCTTGAGGTCATCGCCCCACTCGAGGTCGGGGAAGTCGGCCTTGAGCGCCTCGACGGCCTCGGTGTAGGTGATGCGCTTGAAGGCGAGGCTCGTCAGATCCTCGGGCTTGCGACCGAAGAGGGCCAGGTCCTCGGCACAATCGGCGGCCACCTGCTCGGCCGCGCCGCGCACGATGCCCGTCAGGTTGTCGATGAGCTCGTCGAGACCGCCGACGTGCTCGATCTCGAACAGAGAGAACTGGCAAAGGTGACGGTCATCGGCTTCCGGCTCCATGCGGAAGCTCTGGATCTCGGCATAGACCTTCTTGAGGCTCGGGGTGATGAGCTCGAGGTACAGCTGGTCGCTCTGAGCCAGGTAGGCCTGCTTGCCGAAGTAATCGAGCTTGAAGAGGGTGTCGATGTTCTCGCAGGCACCGGTCACACCGACGATCTGCGGCATGTTGTGCACGCCGATGAAGCCCTGCGACTCCACGTAACGACGGGCCCCGCGAAACATGGCATCCCAGACGCGGATGAGGGCCATCCGGCGGGGACTCTGGAGTTCCTGGTTGGTAACCGGGGCCTTTTTGTTCTCGAGAAGCGACGAAGTGCTCAAGATGCCTCCAAAAATAGAATGACGTGACTCAGACAGCGTGATCAGGCAACAAACTTCTAACCACAAAAAAAGGGAGCCTTTCGGCTCCCAGAAAATGAAAAACATGAAGATGAATCGCCCGGAATCGGGAAGAATGCAGGTTTCGCAACCGGACTCCAGCCATTTCGTTCCAGGACCTCCACATAATCACCGAGGGACAATGGTACGGACAACTGTCCATCCTGTCCACCCCCCACGACAGCAAACTTTTGCAAACTTGCGCGGCTTTGACATGGCCACGGCTCGACCGTATGATCTTGGCGGATCGCAAGAGGGGACTCTCGCGACATGACCGGAGAGGGACGTGGAACGGCAGCAGCATGTAGCCCGCGGAAGCCGTCAGGTCCGGACCCTGCTCGTGAGCGTCTCGGACAAGACAGGCCTCACGGAACTCGTTCAGGGGCTCTCGTCCCTCGGACTTCCCTTCACGGTCCTGTCGACGGGCGGCACGCATCGCACGCTCGCGGAGATGATTCCCGCGGGCGGCCCACTCGACCTCGTCGCGGTCGAAGATTACACCGGCCATCCCGAGATGCCCGGCGGCCTGGTCAAAACCCTGCATCCCCGGATTCACGGCGGCCTGCTCGCAGACCTGGATTCACCCGACCAGGTGGCCTATCTGGAGGAACACGGCATACGACCGATCGACCTCGTGGTCGTGAACCTCTATCCGTTCGAGGCCACGCTCGCCCGTCCCGGTTGTACGCTCGAGGAAGCCCGTCTCCAGATTGACATCGGGGGCCCCACCATGTTGAGGGCCGCTGCCAAGAACCATCCTCGCGTGGCCGTCGTGACCGACCCGCGTGACTATACCGGGGTCGTGGAGGAACTCAGAGCCGGAAACGGGCACCTGGGTCCTGAAACGCGCTGGCGCCTGGCCACCCGGGCCTTTCGACACGTCGCCGCCTATGACGAGGCGATCGCCCGGCATTTCGAGGCGCTCACTCCCTCCCTGGAAAGCCGATGATCCTGTCGGCTCCTCCGCGCCCCGACAGGCTGTTCCGGGCCACGGTCCGTGCGCAGACCCCGATCGGTCCGGAGGTGTTCGAACTCTGGTTCGAGGTCGCAGCCGACCACCCGGCACCTGCCCCGGGCCAGTTCGTGCACGTTCGTTGTGGCCACCTGCCCCTGCGCAGGCCCTTCAGTGTCTACCGGGTCCGTCCGGATGCCTGGTCCATCCTGTTCCGGGTTCACGGCGAGGGCACGCGCTGGCTGGCGACGCGCTCCCCGGGTGATGAACTCGATGTCCTCGGCCCCCTGGGGGTCCCATTCGCCCCACCCGCCCCGGGCGACCGACTGGCCCTGGTGGGGGGTGGTGTGGGGGTCGCTCCGCTCGCCCGATACGCCGAGCACCATGGCGGGCCTCAATCGGGGCGCCTGGAGGCGCGTGTCTTCATGGGATTTCGCTCGGCACGGGACGTGAGCGGGATGGAACCGTTCGAGGCCGCCGGGTTGCCCACGACCCTCTTCACCGAGGACGGCAGTGCGGGTCAGACTGGCCGCGTGACGGCGAACCTCGCCTCCGAACTGGCCGCGCATGGCATCACACGCATCCTCACATGCGGTCCCACTCCCATGATGGCCGCGGTGGCGGCGATCGCCCGCGAACTCGACCTGCCCTGCGAGGCCTCGCTCGAGCGACCGATGGCCTGCGGGATCGGGATCTGCCTGGCCTGCGTCGTCCCCACCACCGTTGGCGACTACCGCCGCTCCTGCTGCGAGGGTCCCGTCATGGATGCCCGGGAGGTGGTGTGGTGAACGCACGCATGCCCTCTGCCGTCGCCTCCGACCCGTCGTCGGCCGCACCCGTCGACCTGTCCGTCAGCCTGGGACGTCTGCGCCTGAGCAACCCCGTCGGTCTCGCCTCCGGAACCTGCGGGTATGGCATGGAGCTGGCGGAATTCCTCGACCTGTCTGACCTGGGAGCCGTCTACACCAAAGGACTGTCGCTCTCCCCGCGAGCCGGTAATCCGCCGCGACGCATCGGCGAGGTGCCGTCCGGCATGATCAACCGCATCGGGCTCCAGAACGTGGGGCTAGACGCGTTCCTGCGCGACAAACTCCCCGCCCTGAAACGGACCGGGGTGACCGTGATCCCAAACCTGGCAGGTTCCACGCTCGACGAGTATGCCGAGATGGCAGCCCGTCTCGATGGCGTGCCGGGCGTGGCCGCGCTCGAGATCAATGCGTCCTGCCCGAACGTAGCCCACGGCGGCATCGAGTTCGGCACGGACCCGAAAGCCCTCGCGGAGCTCACGTCACAAGTCCGGGCCCGCACGCGATTGCCCCTGTTGGTCAAGCTCACGCCCCATCACGCGATCGCCGACCTCGCCCGGGCCGCCGAATCGGCAGGAGCCGACGCGCTCGCGGCCGTCAACACCGTGCCGGCGCTCTGGGTGGAGCCCCGGGTCCGGGACGGCAAGCTGCGCGCCGAGGTCCTCGCCGGCGGGATGTCCGGCGCGGCTCTGCGCCCCATCGCCCTGCGGGCCGTGCGGCTGGCGGCCTCGGCCACCCGCTTACCCATCGTGGGGATCGGCGGGATCGAACGGCTGGAAGATGTCCTCGCCTTCCTGGCCGTCGGCGCCACGGCCGTCCAGGTCGGAACCGCCACCTTCTCCGAGCCGGGTATCGGCGCGCGGCTCGTGGCCGAACTCGCGAGCTGGGTCCGGAACCAGGGCGCTTCACGCCTCGTCGACCTGCTGCCCACCCGGGAGGAGCTGCCATGACCCGCCTGGCCACCCCGACCATGCCTGCAACCGAGAAGATCGAGGCCTCGATCCGTCTGCGCGGTTCCCGGCTCTGCATCGGTCTCGATCCAGACCTCGAACGGATCCCGGTTCATCTGCGCGACAAGCGCGACCCCATCCGGGCCTTTCTGGCCGAGATCATCGAGGCGACCCACGACGTCGCGGCGATCTACAAACCCAACATGGCCTACTTCGAGGCACTGGGCCCATCGGGCTGGGATACCCTGGCAGCCGTACTGGCTTGCATCCCGCCGGACATCCCCGTGCTGCTCGATGCCAAGCGGGGCGACATCGGCCACACGGCGGCCATGTACGCCCGAGCCTGCTTCGATGAATTGGACGCCGATGCCGTGACGGTCAACCCCTACCTGGGGCGCGACACCCTGCAGCCGTTTGTTGACTATCCCCACAAGCTGACATTCGTCCTCGCGGCCACCAGCAACCCGGGCGCCGGTGAGTTCCAGGATGTGACGGACTCCCGGGGCATCCCCCTGCACCGGCGGGTGGCCCGCATGGTCCGCGAACTCGACGGCCGGCCGGGAGCCGTGGGCCTCGTGGCGGGCGCGACGCGTGGCGACATCCTGGCCGGCCTGCGCGAGGACGCCCCCGACCAGTGGTTTCTGGTCCCGGGTGTGGGCGCCCAGGGCGGAGACCTCGAGATCGTGAAGGCCCTGGGCGATCGCGTCCTGGTCAATGCCTCCCGCTCCATCCTGTATGCCTCGTCCGGCGAGGATTTCGCCGAGGCGGCCCTGCGTGCCGCCGTGGAGACCCGCGATGCCCTCCGCAGTTGACATGCCCATCGACCTGCCCGAGATCGAGCGCCGCCTGGCCCTCACGGGGGCCCTCAAGGAGGGACACTTCCTCCTGTCGAGCGGTCTGCACAGCTCGCGGTACGTCCAGTGCGCGCGCCTGCTGATGCATCCCGAACACGCGGAGTGGGCCGGACGAGAGCTTGCTCGCTGCATCGAAGGGCCCGTCGACGTCGTGATCGGTCCGGCCATGGGCGGTATCGTGATGGCCCACGAACTCGCCCGCGCGCTGGGTGTCCGCGCCCTCTTCGCCGAGCGCGTGGAAGACAGCTTCGCCCTGCGCCGCGGCTTCGAACTCGAACCCGGTGAGCGCGTGGTCGTGGTCGAGGACGTCGTGACGACGGGCGGCTCGGCCGCCGAGGTTGCCCGCCTGGTGAAGGGCCTCGGGGGCGAGGTCGTCCGGATCGCCTCGATCGTGGATCGGAGTCAGGGCCAGGCCCGTCTTCCCGCGCCCCTGGTCGCGCTCGCGAGCCTCACGTTTCCGACCCATGAACCCGACGATTGCCCCCTCTGCGCCGGGGGTTCGGTCGCCGAGAAACCGGGCAGCCGCAAGCGTTTCCCGGTTGAATCAGGGCCCGCGACACCGGCCCGTGCCTGACCCCCGCCCATCCCGGAGGATCCCACCGATGTCGGAACTCAAGGACCTGTATCGAACGGCCGTCACCCACGGCTTCCCCGAGACCCTCACGCTAGGCTGGGGCTCCCATACCACGACTTATCGCCTGGCCGAATGGCCCGACGGCGACATGACCGTCGGGATCCGCTACGGTGAAAACCCGCATCAGCCGTCGGCCTGCTACGTCCCGGAGGGTGCCGCGCTCCCCGTCGAGTGGCTCAAGGTGGGCAAAGGTGGGCCCTCATGGACCAATCTGGCCGACCTCGACCACGCGCTGCGCATCCTGCGGTTCATCGAGGCTCCTGCCGCGATCGTCATGAAGCACCTGAACCCTTCCGGTGTCGCCATCCAGACGGACACCCGGACATGGATCGACACCTACCGGGCCGCGCGCGACTGTGACGCCCGGGCAGCCTTCGGTGGCGTGGCCGTCTTCAACCGCGAGGTCGATGCGGACCTGGCCCGCGAGTTGCTCACGACCTACCTCGAGGTGATCGGGGCCCCTGCCTTCACGTCGGAAGCCCTCGAGGTACTCGGAGCCAAGAAGGATCTTCGCGTGGCCCGGATTCCGGAACCGTCGGGACTGCCTCGCTTTCTGGGCGAAGACGGCCCACCGGACCTCAAGGTGCTCACGGATGGCTCGATCCTGCTGCAGCGCGCGTTCCGTTCCCGCATCACGGGGCCGGAAGACCTCATCCCCAGGCCGGTTTCGGGCGGTGTACACGTCGAACGTGCTGCCACGGCGACCGAACTCCAGGATCTGCTGCTGGCCTGGTATGTCGCGACCGGAGTCCGCTCGAATGCCGTCGTGTTCGTCCGCGACGGGCAAACCCTCGCGGTGGGAACAGGCGAGCAAGAACGCGTCGGGGCCGTCGAACAGGCGATCGCCAAGGCCCGGCAGAAGGGCCACGACCTCGACGGGGCCGCCGTGGCCTCCGATGCCTTCGTCCCCTTCCGGGACGCCATCGACACCCTGGCCGCTGCCGGCGTGACGGCCGTCGTCCAGCCCGGGGGGTCGCTGCGTGACGCCGAGGTCATCACGGCCTGCAATCAGCACGGCATCGCCATGGTCTTCACCGGCGAGCGCTGCTTCGGTCACTTCTAGTATCCCGATCCCCTCGATAGCCCCACCAACAGAAAGCGAGACCCGACGTGAACCGTGAACGCCTGATCGCCGAACTCGACCGCGGCCTGGCAGGCCTCCAGCTCCCGGAACTGGGCCCCGTCCAGCGCGGCAAGGTCCGCGATTGCTTCACCCTGGGTGAAGTCCGCGTGCTGGTCGCCACCGACCGCATCTCGGCCTTCGACCGCGTGTTCGCCGAGCTCATCCCCTTCAAGGGTCAGGTCCTCAACCAGCTGGCCGCGTTCTTCATGCGACAGGTCCAGGATCTCGTCCCCACCCATCTCGTCTCGGTTCCCGATGCCAGCGTGACCGTCGCCCGCGAGGCAAAGGCCCTGCCCGTCGAGGTGATCGTGCGCGGCTACCTGACGGGGTCCGCCTGGCGGGATCACGAGGCCGGCCGGTTCACGTCGTCGTACGGGATCGAGCTGCCCGAGGGTCTCACCGAGCATGCGAAGTTGCCAGCTCCCATCGTCACGCCGACCACCAAGGCGGCCGAGGGCCATGATCTGCCCCTCACGCACGCCGCGGCAGCCGAGCTCATCGGCGGCACCGAGGCCTGGGAAAAGGTCGTCCAGACGGCCCTCGCGCTGTTCGAGCGCGGAACCACCCACGCGGCCGAGCGTGGGCTCATCCTGGTGGACACCAAGTACGAGTTTGGCTTCATCGAGGGTCAACTCACGCTGATCGACGAGGTTCACACGCCAGACTCGAGCCGCTACTGGTATGCCTCGTCGTATGCGACCCACCCCTCGAAGCCCGAGCAACTCTCCAAGGAGTTCCTGCGCGAGTGGCTCCGGGACCGCGGCTTCACCGGTGAGGGACCGACTCCCGTCCTCGACGACACGATCCGCGTCGAGGTCGCCACGCGCTACCTGGAACTGTACCGGACGCTCACGGGACAGGACTTCGTGCCCGCCCTGGGTACGGCCCCTGCGACCCGCATCGTGGAGGCCTTGCGCGAGGCAGGTACCCTCAAGGGGGCTCTGGTCGCCATCTTCATGGGCAGCGCGAGCGATCGCCCGCTGGCCG
The DNA here is from genome assembly GCA_040382575.1 of Candidatus Sericytochromatia bacterium. Classification (GTDB taxonomy): domain Bacteria; phylum Cyanobacteriota; class Sericytochromatia; order S15B-MN24; family UBA4093; genus JAYKJE01. The sequence continues at coordinate 6,904 of JBEIFE010000008.1, read as the reverse complement.
ACAAGATCCGTACCGTGCTCGACCGCTTCGGGGTACCCAGCCGACTGCATGTCGCCTCGGCCCACAAGGTGCCCGAGAAGCTCATGGGCCTCATCCATGCCTACAATGACAGCGACCAGCCGATCGTACACATCACGCTGGCGGGCCGCTCGAACGGCCTGTCAGGCGTGACGGCAGGCAGTGCCCGTCATCCGGTCATCGCGTGCCCGCCGTTCAAGGATCATTCCGACTACCTGGTGAACGTCCACAGCAGCCTCCAGATGCCCTCGGACACGCCCGTCATGACGGTGCTCGACCCGGGCAATGCAGCGCTGGCGGCCGTCCGGATCCTCTCGCTGGCCGACCCGGCCCTGGCCGGAAAGGTACGCGACCAGATCGCGGCGACCAAGGCCTCCTTCGACGAGGTGCTGACCCTTGCGTGAGCGCGACCTCCGGGTCCTGGTGGTCGGCGGAGGCGGGCGCGAACACGCGCTCGTCGCCGCCCTCGCGGCTTCCCCGCGCGTGGGGGCCATCCTCTGCGCACCGGGAAATCCGGGCATCGAGGCCCAGGCGACCCTCGTACCGCTCGCCGTCGACGACGTGGAGGGAATCGTGGCGGCGGCCCGTGAGCAGGCGATCGACACCGTGATCGTGGGCCCGGAGGCGCCGCTCGTGGCAGGCCTGGTGGATGCCCTCACGGCGGCCGGCATTCCCGCCTTCGGCCCGACGGCGGAGGGCGCCCGCCTGGAAGCCTCCAAGGCCTGGGCAAAGGCCCTCATGCGCGAGGCATGCCTACCCACGGCCGACTTCGAGGTCGTCACGACGCTCGAGGAGGCCGATGGGGCGATCGCCCGCCTGGCAGGACCCCGCGGAGTGGTCGTGAAGGCGGATGGGCTCGCCGCGGGCAAGGGCGTCATCGTGGCCCGATCCGTCGAAGAGGCCCGGGAGACGGCACGTGACTGGCTCGCGGGCGGCCTGGGAGACGCCGGTCGCACGCTCGTCATCGAGGAAAGGCTGTCCGGACAGGAAGCCTCCCTCATCGCCGTCGTGGATGGCACGGGATACCGGTCCTTCCCGCTGGCAAGGGACCACAAGGCCCTGCTCGACGGAGACGAGGGACCCAACACGGGGGGCATGGGCGTCGTTTCGCCGGTGCCGTGTCCTTCGGGGGATGCAGAGGCTCTGGCGGAGCGGATCTTCCCGCCCCTGCTCGCAGCCCTGCGCGACCGGGGGATCGTCTACCGAGGTGTCGTGTTCGCCGGCCTCATGTTCACGGACGCCGGGCCCTCGCTGCTGGAATTCAACTGCCGCTTCGGAGATCCGGAAGCCCAGGTGCTGCTATCGGGCCTCGACATGGACCTCCTCGACCTCGTCGAGCAGGCCCTCGAGGGCCGACTGGACGGGGCGCCCGTTTCCGTTCACCCGGGTACGAGGGTCTGCGTGGTGGCTGCGGCCCCGGGCTACCCCGGTCCGCCGGCGCGCGGCCAGGCCGTCGCGGGCCTGGAGGCCCTCTCCGGACTCGAGGGTGTGCGCCTGTTTCACGCCGGGACGCGCCGATCGGCAGCCGGCGACCTGGAGACCGCGGGAGGCCGGGTGCTGAACATCGTGGGAGCGGGGGAATCCGTCGAGGCCGCACGCGAAAAGGCCTACGGGGCACTCGACCGCGTGACCTTCGCCGGTGAAGCACCCGTGTATCGGCGCGACATCGGTCTGGCCGGGGCGGGGCGCCGATGAAGCTGGCCGTCCTCGCTTCCGGACGCGGCAGCAACCTGGCCCGGATCCTCGAGGCTACCCGGACGGGCATCCTGCCCGCCGAGGTCGCCCTCGTGATCGTGAATCGACCTGGCGTGGGCGCCGAGGCGATCGCCCGGGAAGCAGGCGTCCCCGTCATCATCGAGGACGACCGGGAACATCCCGACCGCGGGACCCACGAGCGTGCGATCGCCCGGGCACTGACCGCCCATGGCATCGAAATCGTGGTGCTCGCGGGCTACATGCGCATCCTCACTCCCTTCCTGGTCGGCTACATGTACGACCCCGTGCTCGGTCAGGCCCGCATCGTGAACATCCATCCGGCGGACCCCGCCCGCTACCGGGGCCCCGACGGCTATGGCTGGGCGATCGCCACCGGTCAGACCGAGACGGCCGTGACGGTTCACTTCGTCGACGAGGGGCTCGACACGGGCCTCCCGCTCCGCCAGGAGACGGTCCCCGTCGAACCCGGCGATACCCTGGAGACCCTGCGGTCCCGCGGCCTGGCCGTGGAACACCGCCTTTTTCCCGAAGCGCTGCGCGACCTCGTCGCGCGACTGAAAGGAGCCACGCCGTGTGTGGCATCGTAGGCATCCTCGACCCCGGAAGTGACGTCGCTTTCGACCTCTATCGCTCGGCGATGGCGCTCCAGCATCGGGGGCAGGATGGCGCGGGCATCGCGACCTTCCAGGAGCGCTTCTATCAACACGCCGACCTGGGCCTGCTCGCGGAGGTCTTCCGGAGCCAGGACCTGGGGCGATTCCGCGGGAAGATGGGCGTGGCGCATCTGCGGTATGCCACCTCCGGGGATGGCACCCGTGGTGAATGCCAGCCGTTCATGGTGTCGTTCCCGTTCGGCCTCGCGCTGGTCCATAACGGCAACCTGACCAATGACGCCATCCAGCGCCGCAAACTCGCCGGTACGGGACGCCTGGTCAACTCGTCGAGCGACAGTGACACGATCCTGCATGTACTCGCCCATCACCTGGCTCGTTTCGAGCGTACGCGCCTGGAGCCCGAGATGCTGCTGGAGGCCGTCCGATCGACCATGGCAGATCTCGAGGGCGCTTACTCGGTGGTGGTGGCGATCGCCAACCATGGCCTGCTGGCGTTCCGAGACCCGCACGGGATCCGGCCCCTCGTGATGGGACGGCGCGAGCAGGCCGTCCTCTTCGCCTCGGAATCCGTCGCCCTCGAGGCCGTCCGCGCCGACCTGTGGCGCGACGTCCAGCCCGGTGAAGCGGTGCTCGTGACCCTCGATGGCCAGGTGCACAACCGACAGCTGTTCGAATCCAGGCCGTCCCATTGCGCGTTCGAGTACATTTATCTGGCGCGGCCCGAATCCGTGCTCGACGGGCAGAGCGTCTCGGCCGTGCGCGAGCGCCTGGGTGAATCTCTGGCCCGGCGCTTCGACGGGACGGCCGACGTCGCCTTCGACGTCCCGTCCTCGGCCGAAGATGCCGCCGTGGCCTTCGCTCGCGAGGCGAACATCCCCTACCGGAAGGGCATCCGGCGCAACCACTACGTCGCTCGCTCGTTCATCGCGGCCAACCCGACCCTGCGCCGCGAGGTCGCGGCCCTCAAGTTCCACCTGGAAAGACGGGTCATCGCGGGTCAGCGGGTCGCCGTGGTCGATGACAGCATCGTGCGCGGAACCACCGCCCAGGCCCTCGTGAGCCGGCTGCGCCGCAAGGGCGCCGAGCATGTGGCCTTCTTCTCGGCCTCTCCACCCGTCACGCACCCGTGCCCGTACGGCGTCGACATGGCCATCCAGGACGACCTCATGGCGAGCAGGCTCGATGCCGAGGGCATCCGGCAGGCCCTGGGAGTCGATCATCTCCAGTACCAGAGTCAAGATGACCTCGAGGCCGCGATGGGCAATCGCCCCTCCTGCACGGCCTGTTTCACGGGGTGCTACCCCACCCAGGTCAGTCCCGCGACGCTCTCGCAACTCGAGCGCCAGCGCGTCCTCATCTCGGGGGACGCCCAGGGCGATCGCCTCGAGCGCGAGCCCGAACTTTCTCGTGAGGGGGCCTCATGCTGACTTACCGCCAGGCCGGTGTCGACATCGACGCTGGCAACGAGCTCGTCCGCCGGATCGCCGGCTTCGCACCCAAGGTCGGTGGCTTCGCGGGCCTCGTGCCCCTCGATGCCGAGCGGTTCCTCGTGGCTTGCACCGACGGAGTCGGCACCAAGCTCGACATCGCGATCCGCATGAACCGCTTCGACACCATCGGTCAGGACCTGGTCGCCATGTGCGTCAACGACCTCGTGACGACGGGTGCCACCCCGCTGGCCTTTCTGGACTATTACGCGACGGGCAAGCTCGACGTGGACCAGGCCGAGGCCGTCGTGAAGGGGATTGCCAGGGCCTGCGCCGAGGCACGTTGCCCGCTACTCGGCGGGGAGACGGCCGAGATGCCGGGCTTCTATCCGGACGGCGCCTTCGACCTCGCCGGCTTCGCCGTCGGGACCGTGACGCGCGAACGTCTGGTGGACGGTTCGACGATCGCCCCCGGCGACGTGCTGGTGGGCCTGCCCAGCTCGGGCGTGCATTCGAACGGCTACTCGCTGGTGCGACGGCGGCTCGCCGACCAGCAGCTCCCGCTCGACCTACCGCTGGCAGGACGCACGCTGGGAGAGCACCTGCTCGAGCCGACGGCCCTGTACGTCGCCCCCGTGCTCGACATCCTGACGAACCACCCCATCCGGGGGATGGCCCACGTCACGGGCGGGGGATTCGAGAACCTCGACCGCATGCTGCCCGATGGCGTGGCCGTCCAGCTCCGGGAAGGTTCCTGGACCGAGCCCGCCATCTTCGGCTTCCTGCGCGAGCGCTGGGGTCTCCCCGAGAGCGAGCTCCGTCGCACCTTCAACATGGGCATCGGGATGGCCCTTGCCGTCCCGGCCGCAGCAGCGGACGCTCTGGTGGCGGCTCTGCCTGGCAGTGTCATCTTCGCTGATCTCGTGGAGGACCCGTGCACCGTATCGAAGTGATCCTGACGCCCGGACAGCCTGACCGCGCTGGCCTCCGCCTCGCGCGGAAAGCGGCCATGCAGTGCGATATGACACTCGCCGAGGCGCGCACCAGCCGCATATACCTGATCGAGGGCGAAGGGCTCGACCGCGAGGCCGCGCGCTGGATCGGCGAGTCGCTCCTGAGCGACCCGGTGATCGAGGAAGTTCGCGTAAACGCCCCGCCTGCCTTCGCAGCCGATTTCATCGTCGAGGTCGCGCCGCGGCCCGGAGTGACGGACAATGAGGGGGCGACCGCCGCCGAGACCGTCGCCTTCGCACGCCAGGCCGGGCAGCTCGCCACGGGCCCCATCGCGGTGCAGACAGCCCGACGCGTGTACCTGCGTGGCCCCGCCCTCGCGGCCGCCGACTGCGAGGACATGGCCCGCGAGCTTCTGATGAATCCGCTGGTGCAGCGCAGCGTGGTGGTGCCGGGTCATGCCCCGGAAGGACTGGCCGACCGGATGACGCCGCCCCGCGTGACGCCCCCGACGGACCTTATCCGCACGGTCGACCTGCCGGCTGACGACGAGGGCCTCGCCCGCGCCTCCCGCGAGGGGTTGTGGTCCCTGACCGTGGCCGAGATGCGCGCCGTGCGAGACCACTTCAGCGACTCCCTGGTCCGGCAGGCCCGGCTCGAGGCGGGGCTTCCTGCCGCCCCCACCGACGTCGAGCTCGAGGCGATCGCCCAGACCTGGTCCGAGCACTGCAAGCACAAGATCTTCAACGACACCATCTCCTACACGGCCGATGGCCACACCGAGACCATCCCGGGACTGTTCAAGACCTTCATCCGGGGCTCCACGGAAGTCGTCGCGACCCGTCGTGACTGGCTCGTCTCGGTGTTCACCGACAACGCTGGCGTGATCCGCTGGAACGAGTCCCATCACCTGGTCTTCAAGGCCGAGACGCACAACGCGCCCTCGGCCCTCGAACCCTACGGGGGCGCGCTCACGGGCATCGTGGGCGTCAACCGCGATCCGGCCGGTACGGGCCGGGGCGCGCGCCTGCTCTTCAACACCGACGTGTTCTGCTTCGCCCCGCCCACCTGGAAGAAACCGCTTCCGCCCGGCGTGCTGCATCCGCGACGGCTCTTCGACGGAGTCCGGCAAGGGGTCGAGGACGGCGGCAACCAGAGTGGCATCCCGACGGTCAACGGCGGTCTGTTCTTCGACGAGCGCTTCCTGGGACGGCCGCTGGTTTTCTGCGGGACGGGGGGCCTCATGAAGGCCGAGACCCGGGGGACGCCGACTCACCTCAAGGACATCCAGCCGGGCGACCTGATCGTCATGGCAGGCGGGCGCGTCGGCAAGGACGGTATCCACGGGGCGACCTTCTCGAGCGAGGCGACGGGCGCGGACAACCCGGTGGGGGTCGTCCAGATCGGGGCGCCCATCGTACAGAAGATGCTGCTCGACGTGCTGGCAGAAGCGCGCGAGCGCGGGCTGTACCGGACGCTCACGGACAACGGCGCGGGCGGCCTCTCGAGCTCCGTCGGCGAGCTGGCTGAACTCTCGGGTGGAGCCACCCTGGAGCTCGCGGATGTCCCCCTGAAGTACCCCGGCCTTGCCCCCTGGGAGATTCTCGTGAGCGAGTCGCAGGAGCGCATGACGCTCGCCGTCGACCCCGCGCACTGGGACGACCTGGCTGCGCTCGCGGAGCATCGTGGCGTCGAGGTGGCCGTCGTGGGCCGATTCACGGACGATGGAACCTTCTCTGCCACCTGGCATGGCCAGCCCGTCATGCGCCTCGACCTGAGCTTCCTGCACGGTGGCCTGCCGAAGCGCACCCTCGAGGCCGAGTGGGTTCCCCCCTCGACCGAGGCCGCCCGTCCCGCGAGCATCATGCCGGTCGAGGAGGCCCTTCCGGCCCTGCTCGGCTCGCTGAACATCTGCTCGCGTGAATCCGTCATCCGCCAGTACGACCACGAGGTCCAGGGGGGCTCGGTCGTGAAGCCCCTGGTCGGCGTCGCACACGACGGTCCCTCCGATGCGGCCGTGATCCGCCCGTTGCTCGACCAGGATCTGGGCGTGGCCGTGAGCTGTGCCATCAACCCGCACCACGGAGACCACGATGCCCGCGCGATGGCCCACCTGGCCGTCGACGAGGCCATCCGCAACGCCGTGGCCGTGGGAGCGGACCCCGACCATCTGGCCCT
>JBEIFE010000007.1:0-19594 GCA_040382575.1 Candidatus Sericytochromatia bacterium | reverse complement strand
GGTAACTGTGCGGGGGGGGGGCCATCTTATCGACTAAACGGCCCGATTTGTGGCACGCCGGGTCGCCCTGCGGGCCTCAACTCTTATGAACATCTCGATCAATCCCTACATTCCCCCTCCCCGTCGCGCCATCCAGGCAGGGAGCGCAGGTCAGCAAGTACCTGTCGCCCAGCCTGTAGGGGCTATGCCCCCAGGCGCCGTCGAACCTACAACCGGGGATTTGCTGGTAAACGTCGTTAACGGAATCGTCGCCCTCTTCAGAAACCTGCTTCAGTCTTTCCTGTCGCTTTTCTCTCCGGGCAAGGGAATGAACCCATCCCACACCGTCTCAAAGACACCCACACCGCCTTCATCAACAACCAGGCGCCCCTGGCTGAAAACTCACCGGCACCGGTGTCGATCTAGCCCGTGATCACTGAACCCATCCTCGCCCCGGATGCCGGGGTTCCGAGCATCGAGCCCGCTCAACCAGCCGCATGAAGATGTTCAGCGCACCCTGAACTGGAGCGTCAGTTCCGAGATGGGCGTCCGGGCCAGGAGGGAAACCTCCCACCGGGCACCCGCTTCGTGTTGCAGCACGATACGCGTCATCCGGCCCGCTGGGGCAAAGGCTCGTAGCCGGAGATAGCCATCCTCGTCGATCGTCAAACGTCCCCCCGGGATGGCTTCGTCCCTGAAGGTGGCCCTCCAGCCACCTGTATCGATCGGAAGCTGTTCGGGGGGAACCTGTTCGACCCGGGTGCCGTCCGTGAGCGTCACCTCTCCCCTGGCTCCGGGGACCAGGAGAAGTCTCGTTCGACCACGGGTGGCCTGCAGACCGGGCACATCCGGATCCTGACTGGGCAAGAGTGTCTGGATTCCATCTGGCAATTCGGGGAGAATCGCACCCGCTCGGGCAAAAACGGGTATCTTCTCGAGCGGTGCATCCACGTTGACGTTTCGCCCACCCACCAGAGGGTTCCCGGATGGCATCGGGTACCAGAGTCCCCGGGGCAAACCCACGGAACGGGTCGACGCGGCCTGCTCAAGGACCGGAGCGACCAGAAGATCCCGCCCCAGCATGTACTGATCTTCACGTGACCACAGTTGGGGCTCGTCCGGTGCGGCAAGAACCATCGGCCGCATCGGCGGCAGGCCGGTCCTGGCGGCCTCCGCGACCAGGGCCTGCCGGTAAGGAGCGAGGTCCATGTGGCGGGTCGCATAGGTCCGGACGAAAGCTGCCGTGGCTTCATCCTTCATGACGTGCCAGTTGAGTTGCGGCTTCTGTCCACTGTGCATGCGCATGAAGGTCGTATAGGCTCCGAGTTCGACCCAGCGCATGTAGAGCTCACGCGTAGTGCCTCGATCGCCCAGAGTCGCGAATCCGCCCACATCGTGCGTCATCAGCGGCACCCCTGAGAGGCCCGCCGACAGGATGGCCATCAGGGCCGTCGGGAAGCCATCGTCCCGCCCCCAGTCCGTGTTCTGATCTGCAGCCCACATGTAGGTGCAGCGGCTCGCAATCCCGGAATAGCCCGACCGGTGGTACACCACGAAGTCACCATCGGGTCGCACGTCCAGCCAGGCCCTGCGCTGCGTCTCGGCCCACGCATCCGGATACCGGTTGTGCCATGTTGAGCCGTCCTGTCCGTCGCGCATGCGGCCTCGCCAGGGAGTCCACTCCGCAAAGTCGGCCATCGCCCCGTCAAACCCCAGTTGCTCGAAGGCCATGATGCGCTTCCCGATCCATGCGAGCACGTCCGGATCGGACAGGTCCAGCATCGAGAGCATACCGAAGGGGCCTGGCCACCACATGGGCCGACCATTCGCCTCGCGCACGACCCCACCCACCCCGGCCCGGAGCAGATCCTCGGCGTTTCGCGTCCCCATCGGCACGAAAGGATTGAAGTAGCCGAGCGACTTGAAACCCGCGCCTTCGAGCTCGGTATTCAACCCCTCGATCCCCGGATAGTGGCGGCGATCGGGATCCCATGCTCCCCAGGGAAGGTGCGTGAGTCCCGGCAGCGGCCCGTGCTCGAGCCCGACCCAGTCCTCGAACCACATCGTCGAGCAGGGGATCCGATGTTCGCGCAGGAATCGCGCCTTGACCCGGACGGCCTCCGATCCGCCCTTGCCCCATTCCGCCGGCGCGAAGGCCCAGGTAGGCGGCATGGCAGGGCGACCGACTCGCGCGGAAAAACGCTCGAGCGCCTGAGCCGGCGATACACCGGGAAACAGGACGAGATCGAAAGTCGGCGAATCGACCGTCAACCGGGCCTCGTCGGGGGAAGTGTCCCCCAGATCCCACCGGGTACGGACGCTCGTATCGGCCCAGAGTGCATAGCCCGCCGACGAGATCATGAATGGTACGGGCACGTGCGAGGAGGTCGTGAGATTCGAGACTCCGAACAGGGGGATATCCGACTTCCCGTTTCCGCCCTCCTCGACCCAGCAGGTCAGAATACGTCCACGATTCTGGAGACCGTGCGTCCGGCTACCAAGACCGAAAAGCCGCTCGCCGGGACGCAGGCGCCAGCCGAGCCCCGTCCGGGTGGTGCCTCGCGGCGCCGAGATGCGGATCCGGATGGCCCCGTCGGGCTCTCGAAGCAGAGTCAGGCTGGGGTCTCCCGATCGAGACTCGCTCCAGCGGCTTGCCCCGGGATTCATCGCTCGCAGCGCATGATGACGGATCTCTCCGCCCGACTCGAGAAACGTGAAGATCCCGAAAAGCTGAAAGGCGTCCAGCTTGGCCGTCCGGGTCTCCAGATCTGCCAGCAGTTCGAACGGGGCGTCCCGGCCAGGCAAGGGAATACGAATGTCGTCCCCCCGCGAAGTTTCCCCGCGTCCCTGCACCGGAACCGCCAGGGCGAGCATTCCGGCGAGGATGATCCGGCACATGCTGTTCATGGCCAAGCTCCCTTGATCGTCGATGAACCACCTCCGCGATCGCGGCAGACCTCTTTCGTGAACACGAGGCGCTACCAGATACCGCGAGTCCAAAGTTAACCCCGTTCTCACCTCGACACAAGAAACCGGACCCCATGACAGTCCGATAACACCCCTGGATGGTCCCCGAGACGGAAGAGGCCCGAGATGTCGATCCCGAATTCACTCGTCCGCGCCATGGCCCCCGGTCAGGCTCGCCAACTCGCACGTAACACGTCCCGGGAAGTGGGAGAGCGTGCGGCCGGAACCATCGCCAGGCAGACAGCCGCTCCCGTTGCCCGCCCGGTAGGCGATCGCTTCATGCGGTCCGCCATCCAGGAAGTCGACCCCAGTCACTTCAAGGGTGTGGCTCGCCTGATCGAAGGGATCCGGCACGAAATCGAGTACCGCAACCTGATCCATAACAGCGCCGTCATCCCCCCTCGCCAGGCCATGGACCGCTTCTCTCAGGGCACGACGGTTCAATCCTTCAGTCGCCTGATGGGCGCCGTCGACCCGACGGCCCAGGCCGTGGCGAAGGTCTCGAGCGCGATCACCCGGACCGCACCCTACATTCCCGTCCTGTATCCATGGTATCCGGTCAACAATACGATCCAGCGCGTGGCCGGACAGGTGAATCGCCTCAAGGACCCCGAGACGCTCCGCACGGCCGTCGTGAACTTCAAGGAAGTGATGATGCCGCTGCTCTAGCGGCCTCAGTCACGTGGCGTGAGCGCCGCCCGTAGGCCCTCACCGAGGAGATACAGACTGGCCACCCCCAGCGCGATCCCGAGGCCGGGATACAGTGCGAGCGCAGGCGAGGTCCAGAACGCGTGCTGCGCATCGGAGAGCATATTGCCCCATGAGGGCGTCGGGGGCTGGATCCCCATCCCCAGGTAAGAGAGCGCCGACTCGAGGGCGATGGCGTCGCCCACCCCGAGCGTGGTGGCGACCACGACGGGACCCAGTGCATGGGGCAGGGCATGACGCCACAGGATGCTCCACGGTCCCATCCCGGCGGCCCGGGCCGCCTCGATGAACTCGCGTTCTTTCACCGAGAGCACCTGGGCGCGAACGATCCGGGCCACCCCGGTCCAGGACGTGAAAGCCACGAGCAGGACGAGCATCGTGAGGGTCGGGCGCGTGATGGCCCCGAGCACCATCAGGAGCATGAGCAAGGGGATGCTCTGGAGCACGTCGACGAGCCGCATGACGAGCGTGTCGACCCACCGCCCCCACCAGCCGGCGATCGCCCCCAGTCCACCGCCCACCACCGAAGCCAGCCCCGCCACCGAGAGCCCCACCAGCCCCGAGACGCGCCCGGCATGCAGCCAGCGGGTGAGCACATCGCGACCGAGCTCGTCGGTGCCGAGCCAGTGTTCGTGGGAAGGTGGCAACAGTTGCCCCCCTTGAAGGTCTGTCGCATCGAAGGTGTAAGGCCCGAGCACGGGACCGAACCCGACCCCCAGGGCCAGCAGCACGAGCAAGAGGGTTCCAGGCAAAGCCCCCGGGGTGACCAGGAAGCGACGCCATGCGCGGCTGCGCGCCGAGGGAGGAAGCTCCGGTGGCTCCGGGGTGGCCATGACGGACCGGGATGGGGTGTCGAGCATGGAACCTCGCTACTCCAGACGGATACGGGGATCGAGGCGTCGATACAGCAGGTCGGCCACCAGGTTGCAGCCCACCACGAGCACCGCGCTCATGAGCAATACCCCCATCAGGACGGGGTAGTCCCGGCGGGTCAGCGCGTCGTAGAAGAGGCGGCCGAGGCCAGGCCAGGAAAAAAGCGTCTCGGTGACGACGGCGCCACCCGTAAGCGACGGCAGGGCCATCATGACGACGGTGACGAGCGGGATGAGCGCGTTGCGCAGCACGTGGCGCCACACGACACGGAACTCGCTCAGGCCCTTGGCCCGGGCCACCCGGACGAAGTCCTGCGCCATCACCTCGAGGACCGAACCGCGGACGTACCGGCTCCAGGCGGCCACCATGCCGACGGCGAGCATCAGGACCGGCAAGACCAGGTACGGCCCCCCGGTCAAGGGCGTCCAGGACACCCCCAGGGGCATCATGCCCCCCGACGGAAACCACCGGAGCCGCGCCGCGAAGACCCAGAGCAGCACGAGCCCCAGCCAGAAAGTCGGGGTCGCATACGCGACGACCGAGACCACGCCGATGGCCGCCTCCCCGCGGCTGCGCGGACGCAGGCCGCCCCAGACGCCGAGCGCCACGCCCAGCGCGAGGCTGACGGCCAGGGCGAGGCCCATCAGGAGGCAGGTCGGACCCAGTCGCTCGAGGATCATGGCCCCCACGGGGCGGCCCGTGAACAGCGATCGCCCCAGATCACCGTGAAGGATCCCGCCCAGCCACTGCGCGTACCGGACGGGCCACGGCAGGTCCAGCCCCATCGCATGCATCAGGCGCGCGCGCTCGACAGCCGTCAGGTGCGGATTCGCGCCCACCATGGCCAGCGGCCCGCCCGGCAGACGATCGAGTAGCGCGTAGCACAGCAGCGTGATGAGTGTCAGCAGGGGGATGGCCTCGAGCAGGCGCTTCAGGACGATGCGGCTCACGGACCCTCCTCTCTCGAATCGGGAGCAGACGGGATGGCCGGACCGGAGCCCCAGGCCCAGTCCTGCGCGTTCCAGACGAAGCGCTGGTTGGCCGGATGCGCCCGGAAGCCCGTCAGGTCACGGTGCACGGCATGCAACTCGGTCCAGTAGAAGAGGGGCACCGTGGGCAGATCCTGCATGAGTCGCGTGTTGGCCTGCCAGTAGAGCGGCTGCCGACGGGCCTGCTCGAGGGTGCGCTCACCCAGATCGAGGAGACGATCGAGCAACCGGTCCCGCAACCGACTGGTGTTCTGCCCGGCAGGCGGCACCAGGGTCGAGTGATACGAGCCCCGCTGGCTCGCCGGGTCGAGGCTCGAGGTGTTGGCGTACAGGGCCAGATCGAACTGTCCGGATTGCAGGAGGCCCTGTGGCCACCCGCCGAAGAGGAGCCCTCCCTCGACGTTGCGGATCTCGAGCGCGATCCCCTGCTTGCGGAAGACTTCCGAGAGCACCTGCTCGAGGCTCTCCCGGAAGCGCCGCCCGGCCGTCGAGACGAGCGTGAGCTGCAGTTTCATGCCATCCCGGACGCGGATCCCGTCGGGACCGGTCTTCCATCCCGCCTCGTCCAGCAACTGGCGAGCTCGCTCGAGGTTGAACGGATACGGGTCGCGGTACCCCGGCGGAAATCCCCACGAGAGGGGATGCTGCGGGCACGGAGCCGGCGGCCAGACGCCCTGCAGGATGGCCCTCGAGAGGGAGGCCTTGTCGATGGACCGGGCGATCGCCTCCCGAACGCGGCGATCGCCGAGCAGGGGACGGTCCAGGTTGAAGGCCAGCTGCTCGAAGGTCAGGCCAGGCACGTTGACCACCCGGACGAGCGGTTCCTTGCGGGCCAGGACGACCTGATCGATCGACAGGTCGGCGAGGATGTCGATCTCGCCGTTGACCAGTTGCAGGAACGCGGCGTGGTCATCGGGGACGAACTTCAGGATCCAGCGCCGGAGCTTCGGGGCCCCCCGGAAATGGCCGGGGAAGGCCTCGAGCTCGAGATACTCGCCGGGCTGCCACCGCACGAAGCGGTAAGGGCCGGAGCCCACCGGAGCCCGATGATAGGGGTCGCGGGCGGGGTCCGCCGACCCCTCGAGCAGATGGGCTGGCAGGATCGGATCACTGGGCAGCGAGAAGAGGCCCAGGTAGGGGGCATAGACGCGCGAGAGATGGACCACGGCCGTGAGCGGATCCGGGGTGTCGATCCGCGTGATGAGCTCGTAGCCTTCCCGGCTCGTGACGGGCACCCGCGGGTCCATGTGGAACTTCCACGTGAACACGACGTCTCGCGAGGTGAGGGGATGACCGTCATGAAAAGTGATCCCGGGGCGCAGTCGGTAGGTGATGCGCATGCCCTGTCCCTCGCGGGCGACGCCCCCGTTCGAGGGCATCGGCAGGACGGTCAGCAGGTCGGGGAAGGGTTCGAGCTGGTCATCGACCCCGACCAGACCGCTGAACAGGGGTGTGGCGGCATCGACGGCGGCGATCGCATTCGAGAGCGTGGGATCGAGGGTGTCGGGCTCCTGGGCGGAGCGGACCACGACGGTGTCGTCGGGGTTGCGGCGTCCGGCCGGTCCCGCGAGAGCGACCTGGCAGCCGGCGAGGGCGATCGCGAAAAGGGCCGAGGCCCGCCGCATGCGCCTGTCTCCTCCCCTGGCCATGTTTGCCTCTCCCTGTCGTCTCCGCGGCCCTGGCTGCCCCCTCCAGTGTGACATCTGCACGACGGAGCATCAAGAATGACATGACGGGGCCGGAGCGCAGAGTCGGGGGCGATCGACAAGGGAGAAGCGCATAAGGGGTATAGGAAAGGTGTCGAGACCCGCTAGGAGAGGTGGCATGAGGCTGATCAGAGCCGTTTCACGATGGCTTCCATGGCCCCTCTTGCTGGCGGTCACGGCCTGTCAGGAGCGGGCCATCCTCGGAACGGTCCCATCCTTGCAGCGCCTCGTCCCCAGCACCGGGCCGGTCCTTTCGGTGGAATCGCCGGTGACTCCTGGCGCCCCCCCTTCAGTTCCCCCGGCCGAACCGCTGCGGTCCGGTCTCGGTGGGCTGGTCCTGGGGCCGGGAGGCACTCCCCTCGCGGATGTGCTCGTCCGGGCCGACCTGGTCTCGAATCACGTGGCAGGACTGGTGTCGAACGGTGCTTCGAGCCTCGTGAGCAACGGGGCGGCAAGCCTCATCCAGTCGATGGGCTTCGGTATCCAGCGCGTCGATCCCGTCACCCGCACGGATGGACAGGGGCGCTTCTTCATCTCGATCGGTGCGTTGCCCGATGCCACGGCCTCCTACAACCTCGAGGCCATCCTCGACGACGGATACAAGGCCTGGCTTCCGGACCGGATGGTCAGCACGGCGACCGTCTCGATGCAACTCGAACACACGGGGCGCATCATCGGACAGCTCCGGGCGGCCAATACGCTGGTGACCAACCTCGAGGGCATCACGGTCGGACTTCCCGGTACCTCGTACGTGGGGACGAGCGATCGCCAGGGACGGTTCGTGCTCGACCACCTGCCACGAGGGACGTTCCGCCTGCTGGCCGGAAAGCCGGGTGTAGGCACGATCTCGGTCGCGAGTATCAGCATCCGTCCGGACGAGACGACCGACCTGGGGTCGCTGGATCTGCAGTTCATCCGTCCGACACTCATGCGCATCACCCCCTCGACGGTGACACCGGGCATGCGGGTCATCCTCGAGGGGCAGGAACTGGGTATCACCTCGGGAGAGACGCTCACCGTCGATTTCCCGGGAGCCCGGGCGACTCTCGTGGACCCGATCGATGCGACCCGCGTGGCCGTGACGGTTCCCGCCAACGCTGGCACGGGGGAAGTATCGGCGACGGTGAACGGCCTCGTGAGCAACGGACTCGCTGTTCGTGTCGTCGAGGACCTGGCTTTCACGGCCGGATCGGTCCGATACCTCGAGGACCGGCTGGCCATTCCGGATGCGACGCGCTCGGTCGGTCTCACGGCCCTGATCGACCGGAACCGGATCCGGCCCGATTTTCCCGTGACCTGGGAGGTCAATCCTCCGGTGGCGACGGTGTCTGCCCTGGGAGACATCCGGGCGACGGGGACAGGTTCCTGTGTGGTCACGGCCCGTTTTGGCCCGCGCCTGCAGGCGAGCCAGACCTGGTGGGCCCTCGCGGGCGCGCCCATCGTTTCGACCGTTCACGCGTTTCTTCCCCCGGCAACCGGGAGCATGGCCCATGAACCGATCCGGGTGATGCCCGACCCGGATGGCTCCATATGGGTTCTCACGACGACCACCGAGCGCTTGCTCAAACTTTCGGCCGCACAGTCACCGACGGTGACCGTCGTGGCCGGTTCCAGCACCAGCACCACTGCCAACACGATGCTTGGAGGCCCCACCGAACTCCTCCCCGGGACGCTCGACCGCCCTCAGGGGCTTGCGCGCCTGGCAAGCGGAGACATCGTCATCGCGGACTCGTTCCACCATGCCGTCCGGGTCCTGGAACAGGCGCCTGCCCCGAACGGAAGTCTCCGGATCCTGGCCGCTGCTGGCGGCACCGCCGACTTCGGCAACAACCGCACGGAGACGGGCGCCTTCTCGCTGGCCTACAAGGGGACGACCACGGCTTACCTGCAAGGTCCTGCCGGCTGCGCCGTGACCCCGAACGGTGCCATCGTCGTCGGAACCATGGGCAGCAACGGGATCTTCCGGTTCCGTCCGGGCATCGACCCCGGCTTCATGCTGGTCGCAGGCGGGGTTCTCAAGGGATTCTCGAGCGATGGTACGGGCTACAACGCCGCCTTCCAGTATCCGTACGATGTGCTGGCCGTCGATGATCGGACCGTCCTCGTGGCCGAGCGCTACGGCCCCCTGATCCGGAGCGTCGATCTCGACACCGGCGTGACGAGTACGCTGGCCGGCTCCCTCGGGGGGCACCAGGATGGAGACGCGCGTTCGGCGCGCTTCTCGCAGCCTGCAGGCATTGCCCGTGGGCCGATGGACTGGATCGTGGTCTCGGAAGTCGGGAACAACCGGATCCGGGCGATCACTCCGGAGGGGGAGGTTCTCACGCTCGCAGGCTCGGGTCTGACCGGCAAGGTGGACGGAACTTCGCTCGCCATGTCAAGGTTCAGCGCCCCCCACGGGATAGCCTGGGATGCCAGCAACCACCGCCTCCTGGTGGCTGACTCGGAAAACTCCTGCATCCGGGCAATCCTGCTTCCCGGCCTGTGACAAGCGTCATACAGAGATCGTGAAGATTCACTGGCCCATTCGCGATATCTGTCCATCCCGGGTATGACGACCAGGAGGAGATTCGCGGATGCCATCTGTCCCGTTCCGATTACCGATTCTCATCGCCCTGTCGTGCCTGGCTGGATGCGCGAGCTTGCCGCCAGGAACGGGTGGGCAGATCCTCGAGTCGCTCGAGACCCCGGGGGGACCTCGCCTGGTTCTCCCGCCCCCTGCGGAGACGGCGGAATCATCGAATGAACCGGTTGCGGGACAGGACAACACCTCTGCCCTTGCGTCGTCTTCGTCAAAAAACGATTCAATTCAGGCCCCGTTCGCGCCGATTGAAACGAGTATTTCTCTGCGCGATCCGCGTCCGGTCTGGTTGATGCCGCCTGAACTCATCGATCGTCGAACCAATCCACTCCTCGATCTGGGCCTGGCCAACCTTCTCGACTCCCCTGCCCTCGTCTCGAACCAGATATCGGGCTATCGCATCGCGTCCTCGGACAGGGGGGATGAACCCGGTAACGAGAAAGACGATGACGATGAAGACAAGGGGAAGGATGAAGGCAAGGACGGTTCGAAAGAGGCAGCGCCTGAAAACCCCGGACAGAGTGCCGGCAGTCCGGGCAATGCGCCTCTGAACACCTTCTCGAGCATCGTCCTCGAACTCGATGGACTCGAGGTTCTCCGCAAGGCCGATCTCGATGATGCGGATCGCGAGGACCGTTCCGACGAGGACCGGGAAACGGATGATCGGGAACCCGATGAGGCAAGCGATGACAACCCCCGGGCCGATGGTCGAGAACGTGCTCCCAGAGGCTGGATACCCCTGCAACTGGCGACGGGATCCCTGGACCTGTTGCATCTCGATCGAGGCGAACTCCCCCTCGGGGAAACGGCGCTTCCCTCGGGACGCTACGCGGCGATCCGGTTCACGGGACGGGGCCACTACACGGGGACCACGAAGCAGGGTATCGCGCAATCCGGGCCATTCGTCCTGACCGGTGGGCAGTTGAAGATCCCCGTGGAGTTTCGACTCAGGGACGGCAAGAGCACGTCCATCCGCCTCCGACTCGATGCCCGCAAGGCGCTGATCGTCACGCCCTCCGAGACCCGCCTGCGACCAGGGGCCCTGCGCGCCCGGGTCCGGTCAAAATCGGCGGACTAGACTTCGGCCGCGACGGGAGCGGGCTTCACCATGTGGCAGGCCACGTGGTGGCCCCCACCGATATCCTGGAAGGTAGGGTCCGCCTGCTTGCAGACGTCCTGCGCGATGGGGCAGCGGGTATGGAAGCGGCACCCCGAGGGCGGATTGACCGGGCTCGGAATGTCGCCCTGCAGCAAGATCCGCTCACGCTTGACCGTGGGATCGGGCTCGGGGACTGCCGAGAGCAGAGCCTGGGTATAGGGATGCTTCGGATCGCGGTAGAGATCGTCCGCGGAGGCCAGCTCGACCATCTTGCCCAGGTACATGACGGCCACGCGATCCGAGATGTGCTCGACGGTGGCCAGGTTATGGGCGATGAACAGGTACGTGAGGCCCATCTCCTTCTGGAGATCGTCCAGCAGGTTGAGCACCTGGGCCTGGACACTGACGTCCAGGGCCGAGACGGGCTCGTCGGCCACGATGAACTTCGGGTTGATCGCGAGCGCCCGGGCGATGCCCACGCGCTGCCGCTGTCCCCCGGAAAACTCGTGCGGATAGCGCTCGGCGTACATGGGGTTGAGACCCACGCGGTCCAGCAGTTCACGGATGCGATTCGTGAGCTCGGCTCCCCGGAGCAGACCGTGGACCCGAAGAGGCTCGGCGATGGATTCCCCGATGGTCATGCGGGGATCGAGCGACGCATAGGGATTCTGGAAGACGATCTGCATCTCGCGTCGCAGGTCACGCAAATCGCGTGACGCCATCGTCGTGATCTCGCGCCCCTCGAACTGTACGGAACCCTGAGTCGGCTCGATCAACCGCAGGATGAGGCGCCCGGTGGTCGATTTCCCGCAACCCGACTCTCCGACGAGGCCGAGGGTCTCGCCCTTGAAGATATCGAAGTCGAGCCCATCGACGGCCTTGACGGCCCCAACCTGCTTCGACCAGAGGATTCCTCGGTTGATGGGAAAGTGCTTGCGGAGGTCGCGAACCCGGACGAGGACGTCGGCCATATCACCGGTTCTCCTTGGTCAACCAGCAGCGGACGAGGTGCCCGGCCTCGACGGTTTCGAGCAAAGGAACCTCCCTGCAACGGGGCATCGCATGTTTGCACCGGGGTGCGAACGAACACCCCTCGGGCAAGCGCGAAAGACTGGGAGGCTGCCCCTCGATGGGCTCGAGACGCTCGACCTTTTGCCCCATGCGGGGGATCGAGTTCAGCAGGCCCTGCGTGTAGGGATGCTTCGGATTGCGAAAGAGGGTGTGGACGTCGGTGTACTCGACGACCTTGCCGGCGTACATGACGGCGACCATGTCGCACATCTCGGCCACGACGCCGAGATCGTGCGTGATGAGCACGACGGCGGCCCCGCGCTTGGTCCGGATGTCACGCATCAGGTCGAGGATCTGGGCCTGGATGGTGACGTCGAGGGCCGTGGTGGGCTCGTCGGCGATGAGCAGTTCGGGCTCGCACGCCAGCGCCATCGCGATGATGACGCGCTGCCGCATCCCACCGGAGAACTCGTGCGGATAGTTGTCGACGCGACTCGCCGCCGCCGGAATGCCCACGGCCTCGAGCAGCTCCACGGTCTTCTGACGGGCTGTCCGACGATCGACCTTCTGGTGCAGGAGGATGGCTTCCATGATCTGGTCACCGATGGTCAGGACCGGGTTCAGGGAGGTCATGGGGTCCTGGGAGATCAGCGAGATGCGGTTGCCGCGGATCTCGCGCATCTCGCGTTCGCTCAGGGAAAGCAGGTTCTTGCCCTGGAAGAGGATCTGGCCGCCGACGATACGCCCGGCGGGTGCCGCCACGAGCCGCATGATGCTCAGCGAGGTGATGCTCTTACCACACCCGGATTCGCCCACGATACCGAGAATCTGACCGCGCTGGACCTCGAAGTCGACACCGTCGACGGCCTTGACGACACCTTCTTCGGTGAAGAAGTGGGTCTGGAGTCCCGATACCTTCAGCAATGCCTCGGCCACACATCCTCCGAATTCAGGTCACGGAAGGCCGATAGACGGTACCACGGCGACAACCCCGATGTCCAACCGCTCACGCCGTCGGCCGTGCATCACAGGCACCACGACCGTCACTCGTCGTCGAAGTACTCGCCGATCTGGAAGTCCAGGGGCCACTCGTAAGTTTGCCCCGTGAGGACGACGGATCGGATGCGGTCGACACGGAACACGCGCCGATCCTCACGCAGGTGACAGTGCGCGACGAGCCAGTGGAGATCCCCCTGCTGCTTCAGACCGAAGGGATCGATCCGTCTGACCGTGAATTCCTCCCGGGACATCGAGTAGTAAGCGATCTCGAGCGTGAGGCGATCGCGAATGGCCTGTTCGATGACCGGCAGCACGGTATCGGTGGCGTACATGGGCAAGGCGTAACTCGAGTCGGCCGTCATGGCATCGAGCTCCGAGCCCCCTTCATCCTGCAGACTGGTGAGAACGATGTCCTCGACGATCTGCTCGACCATCCCGCGCAGATCGTGCGGCAAGACGTGGTCAAACTTCCCGCGGAGATCCTCGAGCAATCGATCCTGCCTTACCCCGTTGATCTCGATGGCCTCGACCAGATGCTCGAGTACCCGTAGCGAGACCGAGAGCAATACCGCCTCGTCGATCGACAGCCGGATGGGCAAGTTGCCGAGATCGGACATCTGGAAGGGTCTCCTGCAAGCGAACCTGCGCATCTTAGGATGCACGCGCATCGATGTCAAACCGACTGCTGACGCCGCTCCGGGCACCCTCCGTTCGAGCAGGTTAGCACCGGCCCCTTTCGGGAATCATGAAAACGTCTGCGACATCCACTTCACGTTCATCCGAGGTGAACTTTGATCAGAGCCGTCATCCCCGTCCTGATTGCCGCCACCGTCATGATCGCCACCCAGACGCCGGTTTCGGCCCAGATGAGAACATCCGCGCCGCAAGGTAATGCCCGCCCGGGAGCTACGGGGGTCCAGACGATGTCCGGCTTCAAGCAGGAAGCGGTCATCGAGGAGGATCGACCCCGCATCGCCGTGCTCCAGCCGACCGGACAGGCCACGAACCTCTACAACAACACGCTCTATGGACGCATCGAGACGGGCCTGATGAAGCTGAACCGCTTCACCGTGATCAACCGTTCCCAGATCGAGGCCCTGGTGCGCGAACAGAAGCTCGACGGTGCCGTGCAGGGCGACCCCGCCCGGGTGGGGCGGCTGCTGAGCGCGCAGAAGCTGGTGGTCGTCGAGATGATCTCGGACCCGACGGCGACGGAGACGATCAGCGAGACCGTCCGGGAATCCACCGGTGGCAGCACGAGCCAGACCCGGGACACGGGTAGCGGCTCCCAGACCACCAGCAAAGTCGACAAGGGGCGAGAGGTCGAGCGGACCACCCGTACCTTCAACAGCATTGCCCGGGCGAGCATCCGCTTCCTGGACGTGAAGACGGGTGCCTTGCTGGATACCTTCGAAGAAGTCGCGGACATCACCGGACCCTCGAAGCCGCAGGCCGAAGACCAGGCGATGACCCAGCTGGCGAGAGCGATCATCGACGGGATTCACGATCGCTCGCGCCTCGATACCATCCTGACCCAGCGCGAGGGACGCTCGGTCCGGTTGAAACTGGGAAGCCGGGCGGGTGTCACACCCGACATGCGTTTCACCAAGGAAGGCACGCGCGACCTGGTCAGGGTGACCCGGGTCCTGCCCGCCGAATCGAGCGGCGTGATCGAGTGGGGTTACCATGACCTCGCCGAGGGCGACGCCCTCGTCGAGGCCCGTGGTCTTTCCGTCCCGGGCGGGATCGGGATCGGCCATCGCCGGATGGCCGGAGATTCGCCGGCTGACCTCCTGGCGAACCCCTCCCAGACGTACACCTACCTGGATCTCAACACGAACCTGTCGGGAGTGGGCCCGAGCTTCGGATTCGAGATCGGGGGCCTCCAGTTTGCCGGTAAGAGCGACGTGGCGGGTGTGGGCCTCTTCGCGAAGGGCGGTTATTCACTGGAACTCCTGCCCGAGTGGCTGTGGGTGACCGGAAACCTGGGTCTCGGAGGGTTCGCCCTCGGTGCGACGGTCAACGGCGAGAGCATCTCTGCTGGAAGCGGGAACGTGCTGGCCGAGGCCTCCCTGGGAGTCCGGCCGCTCCCATTCTGGGTGATCGAGGCCGGGGCGGGATATCTGTCCACCGGAAACGTGGCGGCCAGCAACTGGAGCAAGAGCACCGACAACGGCCAGTCCTCACCCAGAACGGGACCTGCCGTGAGCATCGGGGGGCTCTTCCTGCGCCTCGGCACGTCGATGAGCTTCTGAGGTCCGTCGCGTGGGCATCCGGTCACGAATGGTCTGGCTGGCCTGTGCCATCGTGACCGGATGCCTGCCCCCGAACTGGCAGTACGATGAGAACGGCTCGGTCCCGGTCGGTACGACCGTGACCAGCGGCGGAGGAAACCTGGGCCGGATCATCGGCGGCCCGACCTCCGGCGGAAACGGCGACGATCCTGCCTCGTCCTCTGCCGGGGACACGACCGGCGGAGGGCAACGAAGCTTCAGTTGTGGCTCCCCCCGATCAGGAACGGGAGCGACTCCGGTGACGGCTCTACCGGGCGCCCCGGACGGAATCGACCTGGTCCCGGTGTCCTCGTCGCCCGTCCGCCTCTCGCGCTCGACCCGGACGGCATTGCTCATCACGGCGACGGGAACCACGCCCGGTAACTGGAACGTGGCCTGGACGGGAAGCAACGGCCTGGCTTTTCAGTTGCCCCGACCGGTCGAGAGACCGTCCCGCCTCGAAGATCCTCAAAGCATCGGCGAGCGCCGGATCGTGGAAATCCAGCGCAGGTGGTTGCTCCGATCCCCCTCGCGGCGGGTGCAGGCCATCGCGATCTCCCCGTATGCAGGACCGGGAACCATACGGACATTCCAGATGATCGACGGGACCTCGGGTTCGTCCGTTCCCGTCACGACCGAGGCAATCCAGGATGTCTCCCTGGATGACAATCGCAAGGTGATCATCTGGGCGGATCGCCGCGACCTCGCTCAAGTTCGTGCAGCCCGTCAGGCCATGTCCTCGGTCCTCGAGACCTTCCGGGAGTCCATTTACCCCCTCGAGACTTGCGCCTTCGGGGGAGATCCCCTGCCGTCATCTCGGGCTCCCGTGCCCGACCGTTCACCGATCCTCGCCGATGCCCACCTCCACCTCGTGTTCTCGAGCCAGATCGACAGCGGACCATCCGAAGGGCTGCTGGGCTACTTCGCGATCGCCGACCTGATGGGCCTGGCCGAAGGAAACCAGGGCAAAGTGCTCCACCTCGCCACCAGTACCCTCACCCGCGACATCGGTGACCTGCTGGCCGTGGTGGCTCACGAGTTCCAGCACCTCCTGTTCAGCTGCCACCGGATCCAGGCCGTCGGACGCAGCAACCACCTGCGCGAATTTGCAGACCCTGACCAGACCTGGCTGAACGAAGGACTGTCGATGCAGGCCATGCTCCTGACGGGCTTCGGACCCGAGGGAAGAACGCCCTCACCGGCCATCATCAGCCAGGTCGCCGCCTACCTGGAAGAGCCTCATCTGTATTCCATGACCGGCTTCTATGGCGCCTCCGGTAATCCCTCTGACGCCTACGGGATGGTGACGCTCTTCGTCGACTACCTGGTCAGTCGCCTGGGAGACGAGGTGCTCTCGGCTCTGCATGACCCCGGTCAGACCCGGGTGATCGACTCGGCAACAGGTCTTCTCGAGCCGCTCCTCGCTGCTCGGGGCATGACCATGGATGGCCTGTTCGCTGACTTCGCCGTGGCCCTGAGCCTGGACGATTCACCGACGTTCAAGCAGTTGCCCGGCGAACTCCGGTCCCGCCTGCAGATTCCAGGAGTGAATCTGTATCGCGGCAGCGACGGCAACACCGCCCCCTACCTGGGACTCGATGGTCCCGTCGCTCTGGGAGGACCGGTCGTCCGTTCGAGCCGGGGAACCTTGCTGATGGCAGACAGGCCGCGAGCGATCTCCCTTCATGTCACCCAGAACCTGGAAGCGGGTCAGCAACTCTCGGGAGGCGCCCCCCCGTCCGACGTGGTGGCCCGCCTGTTGACCCTCAGGTGAGCGGCGGCTATCGGCTGGGCCTTCAGTAGGTGATCCCGAGCTGGGTATAGACCTCCGTCGCACCGGCCCCGCTATCCGGGGAGGCCGCGAAACCGAGCCGCCATTCGCTGCCGACGAAGAGCAGGTTGAGCCCGAGGCGCGCCTCCAGGCCGATCCCCGTCCTGGACCTCGTGAGCCCGCCCTGCCCGGCGGCCCCCCAGTCGACGAATGCGGCTCCGTTGAGGCGAGACACGAACAGCGGCAATGCCCCCGCGCCTCGCTGGATCTCCAGGATCGGAAACCGGACTTCTCCCGATAGCACGGCCATCCGATCGCCGACGAGGGTGCCGGCAGGAACGCCCCGCAGCGCTGCCCCCGCGACTCCCCCCACGGAGCGCATGTCGACGAACGTCAGCAAGCCGGTCGAAGCCGTCCCCCCGACCCGGAAATCCCCCCCGGCGTCTCCCCAGGCCATTCCCCCGGCAGCACGGGTGGCCAGCACCCACCGCTCGAGCGGCAGGGGCCAGTACCGCCTGACGTCCCCCGAGACCCGATCGAAACGGGCCTGGCTTCCCAGTTCTGCGCCGGCATGTTCGACGGTCAGGCCCAGGGCCGTCCCCTGATCGACGCTGGGCGCCCCCGAACTGCGCGCGGTATCCGAGGCCCGATAGGTCAGATAGAGCGTGTTACGCGCGCCCTCGAAAACCGGCTTCTCGTCGGGGGCTGGGACGGTGACGAGCGGGGCGCGCGTTCCGGACGGACGCGCGCCTATCGTCGAGAGCTTCAGGAACTGGAGCCCTGCCGACCACGACTGACCGTTGGCCCAGGACACCCCCAGGATCTGGCTCGGTAGCCCGGGCACCGTGACGGCCAGTTCACCCGAGGAGGCCTGTTGCCAGACGTCATGCCAGCGCCCCCCCGAACGGAGCCCCGTGAGTGTCGGTAGATCGGAGCACGACAGGCTCCAGGAGGGCCGGAGCTGGTCGTTCTGGTAGGACAGGACTCCGAAAGGGCGCCCTGTCCCGGGGCTCCAGCCTGCATTGATGAAGAGCTGGTGTTGCAGCAGGACGTCCGTACCCAGCGTGGTCCCGCCGAACATCCATCCGGTCGGATCGGTGTAGACCACCGGGGCCCAGGTCTTGGGGCGCAGCGTTTCCCAGGGAGAATAGGGCTCGCTGGAGAACGAGGCCACAGGAGTCGGCTCCGGCCAGGCACCCAGCTGATTCACCAGGAGCTCGGATACCGAGGAGGTTGCCACGGGAGGCCAGGGCATCGCGGTCTCGGAACGGAAGGCGGGAGCACCGGAGGCCACCCCGCGAGTGCCCCAGCGCAACGTGTCGATCACGGGCAGGGTGGCGAAGGGCACCTCGATGCCCGATAGGGGGTCGCTGGTCGTGGCTCGCACCGGATCCACCGATCGCCAGGACTCGGGTTCCAGGGGGAGTTCGTGCAGATCCCAGCCCCCCGCACCGAGCGAGGCGAAGACCAGGCGCTTGCCGTCGGGAGAAGGGGCAGGCTCGATGGCCGCACCCGGCACGTTCGTGACGCGGTACAGGCGCCGATCCCGCAGATCCAGGGCGAAGACGTTGTATACGCCGCCGGAACGATCGCTGGAGAAATAGAGCCACCGCCCATCGGGGGAGAACACCGGATCGCAATCGATGGCCCGATCCCGCCAAAGCGGGTGAGGCGAAGCATCGCCTGGATGCCAGATGTACAGGTCTCGCATCCCACCCTGGGCGACATCGAGCACCAGCGTCCCACCGTCGGGGGACCACGCCGACGCCCCGAAGCGCGCCTCGGCCGTCGGTGCGACGAGGTCAGCCAGGCGGTGGCCTGCCGCATCGAAGAGCGTCAGGCCGGAACGGGGACCGTCATGGACCACGGCCAGGATCCGCTTCCCGTCCGGCGAAACGGAGGGATCGCTCGTGCGGGCCAGACGGGTCAGAGGCGTGGCCTGACCCGTCTCGAGATCGAGCCGGTAGAGATCGTCATAGGCTGCCAGATCCTGTTGCCAGGCCGTGCCGGCCAGGATGGCCGTACGTGCTCCCGAGACGGCGAAGGCTCCTTCGGACCAGCGTGAGGCCACGAACGAGGGACCGCGGCCATCCATGCGATCGCGATGAAGGCCGGCCTTCTTGCCCGGACGGAAGGACAGATACAGCAGCTGGCCATCGGACGTCCACACCGGATGGCGGTTGAGGTAACCGGTGGTGGTGACCGGACTCCCCGTCACCAGAGGGTCACGCGTGATGCGCGCGAGCTGGACCCGGGCGCGGGCGCGGAGATGGTCCAGGAAGGCGTTCCACAGCGTTCCCGAGTTCTCCCCGGGCAGGATGCGTCCGATCACGTGGTCGATTCCGAACCATGGCCAGGTTCCCTGTTCCCGCGCGATCCGGATGGCGACGTCGCGACCGTACCGGGATTCGAGCCACGTATAAAAGTGAGAGCCATAGAGGTACGTCGAGATGCCCCCGGGCCACTCGGAGAGGCTACCGAAACCGGAGGCCTTGTCGACGGGCAACAGTCGCTCACCCAGGGCGGCGGTCCGGATCATCATGTCGAAGTCCCCGTCCCGCAGGCGTCCCCCGGCCCCCATCCGGGTTTCGTGGAAAACAGCGAGCCCCTCCACGAGGAAGAAGGGCTGGAACAGGTT